>DASXGD010000192.1:0-2405 GCA_036489245.1 Occallatibacter sp.
CGGCCGTTTCCATCGAGGGCCATAGCCAGACCGCGCTCGTGGGTCCGGCCGTCTTCATCCCGCGCGCCGGTGCCCTTGATGCGCATCACGCCGGCTTCGGCGCCGGGGGCGATGACCGTATTGGTCTGGACCATGGTGTCGTATTGCTCATGGACCCAGCGCTTGGAGCACACGTTGGCGCTGGCCAGGAGTGCTTTCAAATCGGCAACATAGTCGCGATCGCGGTCTAGTCTGGCCAGTGCATGATCGGAAGGATCGAGGGGCACCGGGGCTTTCCAGGTGCCGACGGGACGATGGTAGAGCGGGGCGTCGTCGGTAAGCGATTGGTTGGGAATGTCAGCGACAAGCACGCCGTGATGGCGGATGCGGAGGCGCGGAGCGGGCTCGACGGTGCCCACGATGACGGCGTCCAAACCCCACTTTTCAAAGACGCGCAGGACTTCCTGTTCCCTGCCCTTTTCGGCCACCAGCAGCATGCGCTCCTGACTTTCGGAGAGCATAATCTCGTAGGCCGTCATGCCGGTTTCGCGCTGGGGAACGAGGTCGAGTTCGACGTCGAGGCCGACGCCGCCGCGCGCGCCCATTTCGCAGGTGGAGCAGGTGAGCCCGGCGGCTCCCATGTCCTGGATGCCGACAATGGCGCCGGTCTTCATGGCTTCGAGGCATGCTTCAAGGAGGAGCTTCTCCATGAATGGGTCGCCGACCTGAACGTTGGGCCGCTTCTGCTCCGAGCCTTCCTTGAATTCCTCGCTGGCCATAGTGGCGCCGTGGATCCCGTCGCGGCCTGTCTTGGCCCCTACATATATGACCGGGTTACCGGTGCCACTGGCCTTGGCGTAGAAGATCTCGTCCTTGCGGACCATGCCGAGCGCGAAGGCATTGACCAACGGGTTGCCGCTGTAGCAGGGCTCGAATTTGGTTTCGCCACCCAGGTTGGGCACCCCGAAACAGTTACTGTAGCCGGCAATGCCGCTGACGACGCCTTCGACGATGGAGTGGTTTTTGGCAACCAGCTTCCGCTGTTCCGAGTCCTGGCCTGGTTCCTCGGTGATGGGGCCGAAACGGAGGGAATCCATGACTGCCAAGGGCCGCGCGCCCATGGTGAAGATGTCGCGCAGAATGCCACCCACGCCAGTCGCTGCGCCCTGGAACGGCTCAATGTAGCTGGGATGATTGTGGCTCTCGATCTTGAAAGCGCAGGCCCAGCCATCGCCCACGTCGATGATTCCGGCGTTCTCACCCGGTCCCTGGACCACGCGTTCGCTCCTGGTAGGCAGGCGCTTCAAATGCACGCGGCTTGACTTGTAGGAGCAATGCTCGCTCCACATTACGCTGTAAATGCCGAGTTCGGTGAGCGAAGGAATGCGGCCGAGCGCAGCCAGGATGCGGCTGTACTCCTCCTGAGTGATGCTGTGCTGGGCCAGCAGCTCCGGAGTTACCGTAACCGGCTCGGGAACAACTGCAGAGGAGGCGGTGGTCATCACGTTTATGTCTATTTTCGCATGGGATCGTACTGCGCACGGCGGGAAGGCCATTGTGGAAACGTTCTGGCGGTGCGGTTTCGCGGGGAGGGGTGTGGCGGGTTCAATTCACGTCGCGGGCAACAATGAGAAATCAGCCTGTAAGCGAGGCGTCTGACTCGAAGCCAACCCGCCAGGCTTCTGCTCCTGGGCCTGGCAATGGCCGGAGCCTCCATCAAGGAGATTCAGGAAGTTGCGGGTCACAAGACGATCACCCTGTCGGCTCGCTAAAGTCACCTGTCCCCGGAGCATCGACTCTCCGTGGTGGAACGCAGTGGCGCGGCCTCTCAATCGCGAACAGACGCTGAATAACACAACATGCACCAAAACATGCACCAGGCAAATTGGACCGCACTTTCAGGAACGGCCATTTTAGCTATTAAGCTCTTTATTTTGTTGGTGCCGGGAGGGGGGGTCGAACCCCCATGACCGCAAGGGTCGGCGGATTTTGAGTCCGCTGCGTCTGCCAGTTCCGCCATCCCGGCTTTTGGTCATAAGTATTTATTTTACAATGAAGTACGTCATTTTTTCTTTGCCCTTCGGCTGGGCTTAGGAACCTTGGTCGCCGATTTAGTCGCCACCACTTTCTGCGAGAAACTTGCCAGTCTATCAACAGCGCTCTGATTGTGATCGGGAGCCAAGTGGGCGTACCGCATCGTCATTTGAATTGTACGATGTCCCTTCAGTTGTGCAACAGTGCGGATATCGATCCTCTAGACCGGACCTATGGGCCGCTCACACCGAACGTGCCTGTAGCTAACCACGTTCAGATGCCGGCAATCAACTTTCCGCCCATTCATATTGTGATCGAAACCCATCCGATAGCTGATCAAGGCTGGGAAGCTGGGCCAGCGGGCGAAGCAGGTCGCGAGGTCGAAAACTGAC
>DASXGD010000417.1:0-1539 GCA_036489245.1 Occallatibacter sp.
TGCAGGCCTAACAGTCCGAGCACCAACGGCACCTCGGCATCGTTCATCTTCATCACCGTGGCCAGTTCGAGCGATTCCTGCACCACTTCGCTGGAGTAGAACGGCGCGCGCAGATTTACGTCGAAAACGCGCACGCATCCGGCCTGCGTCTGCGCGGCCAGGGTCTGGATCGTCTGCCGCGACTCGAGGCTCCTCTGCGCCAGGGATCCGAAACAAATGGCGTCGGCTCTCTCTGCTAGTTTTACCCATTCATCGGAGAGTTCCATGAAGTCCCACGCAGCAGGCTCGTGGATGGTGTAATGCGGCTGGCCATTTTGGAGAGCCACCGTGACGCGACCCGTTTCATGCACCGGGTCCACTTGGAGAAACTCCGTGTCGGCGGGGAGCGGATCCAGCAGGGCCACGGCTTGCCTGCCAAGGTCATCGCGTCCAATGCGGCTCAGGATAGCGGCATGGCTGCCGAGCCTTCCCGCCATGACGGTAAAATTTGCCGGCGCGCCTCCCAGTCTCGCTCCCCCCGGCAACACATCCCAGAGCAACTCTCCAATTCCAAGGATCAGATGCGGTTCCATCGAACGTACGCCCCCCGGCGTTCCCCTGCTCCGCCCCGGTTGCGGGCGGAGGCTCAGTTTGCCAGCAGAAAGCTTCTACCTGAAGGGCGGTTTCGTCAACTGCATTAAATCCTAGTGATCCTTCGAAATAATGATTCTTTTGGAAGGCGGACGCTCGCCGGTGGTCTTCCCCTCCCACCGCCAGATCGAGCAATCTTCGTAGTCGGCCGAAGCATACTCACCGTCGGGCTGATTGGCCATGATGCGGAAATCGGCCTCGGCGTCGCGGCGCGATCGCTTGACCTGATCGCGGAAAAGACGCACGAATCCCGGCTGCGCCTCGAGCACGCTCTCCTGCTCATTGTTGACGTAAAGGATGTCCAATTCTCCGGGTCGGCGCGCGAAGCTCCTGCTCATTCGTCGCAGCAGGCGCCGCATCACGGTCGCGCTAAAGGGATTGAACATGAAGGCGACGCATGGTCCGTCGGGAAAGACATAGTCCGCTACGTCGCCGCACACCAGGCGCATGGGCGCTCGCGGGTTGGCGATCTTTCGCCAGCGGGTCATGTTCCGTCGAGCCACGCGCACCAGGGCGGGATTCAGCTCGACTCCCACAACGGCACGGAATGGCTGGAGCGCGGCGATGAGCATGGCGCGACCCATGCCGGCGCCGATATCAATGAACGTGGTTTGTTCGATTGGGGCGGACGGGCCGGTTTGGAGCCATCGGCGGAGCATTTCGCGGAAAACAGAGGGAGCGACACCAAAGTAGGCGGTTGCATGGCGGTCGTGGGGGTGGCCGCTCTTCAGATGGCGACCGGGGATGAGGCCGCTGGTCCTCAAGCCGAAAATGGCGTCGAAGTGATGACGCGTGAATCCGTCCGCCACCTTCAGTCCGGGCAGGAGGCGCCGTTTCTTCTCCTCTGTTTTGATGGATGGGCGGCCCGGCTCCGGCCTGGACTTGTTCACGGTTGAACCTTAGCACAGG
>DASXGD010000251.1:0-3349 GCA_036489245.1 Occallatibacter sp.
CCAGCTCCAGCCGGCGCGTGCCTGATCGCGCAGCAGAGCGGGGTTCCCGAACTCGCGCAGGGCGGAGTATCGCGCTTCGCTCCGGCTCATGCCGGCGGCGACGTTTTCGCCGATTTGGCGCTCGACGTGGAACCGCAATTCGTCATCGAGGCGCTCGCCGGCGGCACTTCGGAGAAACAGCATCCGTGTTTTCATCGCGACAAGATCGAACCACCGCATAAAAACAGCTCCTGGCTTGTAGCTACGAGCTCCCAGGTCTTAAAAGCGGAGACCCTTCAGCTTCGCTCATGGCAGGCTCTGGAGCGCCTGGCCTGTTCCCTATTCCCTTACTCCCTGTTCCCTGCATTTTTTACGCTTCGGAAACGACCAGGTTGATGGCTGCGGAGAGCCGGTTCCAGTTGGCACTCTCCCTCTCCATCTGTGCCCGGCCGGCGCTTGTTAGCGAATAAAACTTCGCCTGTCGTCCGGTTTCGCTCTCCGCCCACTTGGCCTTGATCCAGGCCTGTTGTTCCAGCCGGTGGAGGGCCGGATAGAGCGAGCCCTGCTGCACTTGCAGGACCTCGCCCGACACCTGCTGGATGCGTTTGGCGATAGCCCAGCCGTGCATTGGCTCGAGAGAGATGGTTTTCAGGATCAACAGGTCGAGCGTGCCCTGAACGAGATCGTTTGGCTTACCCATGCCTAGATTATCTACAACATTCTGTTGTAGACCGTCAAGGTATCCGGAATGAGTTGCGTGAACCTGAAACAGGAATCAGGCCCGCGCGTAACCTGGAGCCGGGTTTTCCCATCCTACTTTTGGGGAATTTGAGCTTTGTCTTGCTCACCGCACCCGATTCCGTTGTATGCTCCAGTTCGCAAGGGAGATTGTTGGCCATGATGACTTCACCTGTCCGTGTTATCACCGTTGAACGCGAGTACGGATCCCGCGGCGGCGAATTTGCTCATGATCTCGCCGAGCGGCTGGGCTGGAGGCTGCTGGATTCGGAGCTGCTGACGGGCGCGGCGCGCGCCGCCTGCGTCCCGGAAGAGATGGCGGCCAAGTTCGACGACCGGCTCGATCCTTGGTAATTCCGCTACGGCAAGGTCTTCTGGCAGGACCAGCTTTATTCGACGGCGACGCTGCCCGACGACAAAGTCTTCGACTGTGCACGGATGTATGCCCTGATCAAGCAGGAGATGCTGGACGCCGCCAAGCAGGGCAGTTGTGTGATCGTGGGCCGGGGAGGGGCCTGCGCGCTGGCCGGCAAATCCGGGTGTTTTCACGTGTTTGTGTACGCGACAGCCTCGGCCAAGCGCGCATGGTTCACGCTGAACTTTCCCGGGCGGGCACACCAGGCCGACCAGGAATTGGCGGCGCACGACAAGCGCCGTGCGGCGGCGATCAAGCAGTACTACCAGCAGGACTGGTGCGCACGCGGGCTTTACCACATGCTCCTGAACTCCTGCATCGGGTTCGAGCCCATGATTGCCGCCGTGCAGGGGGCGATGAGCGTTCCCGTTCGCGCATCCGAATGCGCTGTCGGATAGATCCAGGCGAGTGGCTATACGGCAATTCGCTGCACGCGGGGACCGATTCGGGTAAAAACCTCCCAGGGGATGGTTCCGGCAGCGTCGGCATGGTCGAAGGCGGTGATTGTTTCCCCGCCCTGGCTGCCAAGAATGACCACTTCGTCGCCGGCTTCCACGCCTGAAATCTCCGTTACATCCACGACGGACTGATCCATGCTGATGCGGCCGACGATGGGAGCTCGTTCGCCGCGCACCAGGAGGCTGAAGCGGTTGCCCAGCCGCCGATCGAGGCCGTCAGCGTAGCCCACGGCCAGCAGGGCAAGGCGCATGGGTTCGGTGGCTACAAACGTACCGTTGTAGCCGATCTCGGTGCCCGCAGAGACGTCTCGAACGCCGACCACGCGCGTTCTCCATGTGAGGACCGGTTGCAGACGGAGGGGCGCTGCCGCAAGGATCGATCCCTCGTCAGGCGGGTCAAAGGCCGGTTCGTACCGCGGTGCAAGACCGTAGAGAGCCAGGCCAGGCCTGAGCATCACCTTGAGGCGCGAGCGCTCGGCGAGCGCGAAAATGGCCTGAGCATCATTGCCGAGAAGGGCGGCGGAGGCACCCACGCTCAGCCATTCGGGTGCGGCTCCCAGACTTGGTTTCGCGGCATCGATGCAGGTCATCGCTTCTTCAAGAAGACGGAGCTGGCTGGCGGTCGCGAGGCCATTGCTCTCGTCCGAGGCATACAGATGCGTGGTCACAGCTTCCAGCCGCAGGGGCGAGTCCGGGCCGAACTGATCCAGACGCGGGGCCAGATGATTCACCGGGGCACCCTGCCGGCTCATGCCGGTATCAATCTCCACGTGAACGGCGATTGATCCCGGTGGAGCACCGGCGGCGCGCGCAGCGGCCTCGAGCTCGTCCAGCTGATTCGATTCCCAGGCCACAGCGGCCAGCGCGTTTTCGATGATGGCCGGTCCCTGGCCGGGAAAAACCCCGCCCATGACCAGGATCCGCGACTCGGGGCACACCGCCCGCGCCTGCACGCCCTCCTCCGCGCTGGTGACTCCAAGCCACCGGGCACCCGCTCGCACCGCGGCAGGCGCACAGATGTCGAGCGAATGGCCGTACGCATCGGCTTTCACGATGGCCAGCAATTCAGCCTGGCCGGGAGCAATGCTGTGGAGGAATCGATAGTTGTTTTCAAACGCGCCGGTCGAGATTTCGACCCAGCAGGGGCGAGTTGGTATCGAGCTGTCCAAGCCCCAGTTTATCGTGCGGCGGCCGGCGATCCGGGCAGGAGCGCGAAGGCGACCAGCGTCTCGCCCGACTGGCCGATTTCCTCGACCAGCTCCGCCTCCAATTCGTGCGGCACCTTCATTTCGCAGGAAGCGACCTCCTCTTCCGTTGCTCCCACGAAGCACAGCTCGCAGCAGGCCAGGGCATCCCCTTCGCCAACCCGGACCGGCGGCCCGAACACGCGGCAGGTCATGGGGCGCCACGCGTACACGTCGCAGCGGCCCGTGGCCGGATCGAGCGCGGGGCAGGCAGCGTCGTTGGCAAACTCCTCAAACCTGTCCTGCTCCTCCGCGGATGTGCCAAGAATGCCAGTTTTCCTGTCGCCCGGGAAGTCGGTTCCGTGTTCGTCGAGCCATGCCTCCGCCCGCCGCTGCACCTCAATTGCAAGCGCAGGATCGCTGGTCCGGAGTGCATCCATGCCTGCGCGAAGCCGCTCGGCATCGAGCGCGTTGATGGCAAAAGCGCCATGGCAACATTGCGTGCAGCCTATCCTGCAGGCGAGCCAGCCGCCCGCGCGGCGCGCAGTGTCGGCCAGGGCCGCGTCCATGATCTG
>DASXGD010000264.1:0-4225 GCA_036489245.1 Occallatibacter sp.
CGGGTTCCGCTGCGCTCGACCACCCACAGAACGAAGGCCAAAAAGATGAGGTAAGCGACCATCTGGGGATGTACGGCCGCGGTGAGCACGGTTGCGACCCCGGCCAGCATGTACTTCCGCTCCAGAAGGCCGGTGAGGGCAAACAGGGTGAGCGGCGTGGAGAAGGAACGGGCGGTGAGATAGGGGTCGATCAGCAGCAGCCCGGTATTGGTCGCCGGCATGGCCAGAACCGCGGTAACCACCAACATGGCGCACCACTGGGCCCGAGGCGAAGAAAAGCATGCTTTCAGCAGAAACCAGCACGAGGCCAGCATGCCGAACAGGGTGAGGACGTACCAGAAAAAAATGGTCCAGTCGATGGGCAGATGCGTCAGCCGCGAGGTCCAGGCGAGGATCGGCCCGAACAGCGACAAATGGCCATGGGACAGAAAAAACTCCGACGCATAGGGATAGAGTGCGGGGTGGAGAAGCTTTTTGGCGGTCGGGACGTAGATTTCGGCATCTTCAACGCCGAGGTGATAGCCATGAATGAACAGGGCCGCTGCGGTAAGTCCTCCCAAACGCAGGATGGGTAGCTTTCCACCCTGGGATTGCGTCATTGAACCTCCTTCAAGGAGGGTGACACGGAGAAAGATCGCGGCTTCAACTGCAAGGGAGGGAAGTCAAAGATCGGCTTGCGGTAGAGACCGAGGCGCGCGGCCATGCAATCGGCTGTTGTTTTCAGGACACCGAACCCATAGATCGTACTGCGGCGAAAATTGATGGAAGATGCCTCCGGGAAGTAGCGTGTCGGACAGGAGAGTTCACCAATCCTGGCGCCGAGATAGATGCATTGCGCGAGCAACTGGTTGTCAAAGACGAAGTCGTCGGAGTTGGCCTGGAGCGGCAGGGATGAGAGCATCTCGCGGCTGTAGGCGCGAAAGCCGGTGTGATACTCCGACAGCTTGGCGCCGAGGGCGAGATTCTGGATGAGCGTCAGAACCCGGTTGGCGACATATTTATGGCGCGGCATTCCGCCCCGAAGCGCGTCTCCGCCGAGAATCCGGGAACCCAGAACAAGGTCATAAACTCCGAAAGCGATCATGCTGGCCATCGGCTCGACCAGGCGCGGCGAATATTGATAATCAGGGTGCAGCATGACGATGATGTCGGCGCCGGCTTTAAGGGCCGCCGCGTAACAGGTCTTCTGATTTCCGCCATAGCCGCGATTCCGTTCATGGACATGAACCTGAAGGCCCAACCGGTGGGCGAGTTCCGCAGTGGCGTCGGTACTGTGATCATCGACCAGGATGCAGTTATCCACCGTGGCGGGGATCTCCTGGACGGTCTGTTGCAGCGTCTTTTCGGCGTTGTACGCCGGAAGGACCGCCACAACCTTCTTGTTGTTGATCATTGGTTCAAATCCAAATTCTGTAGCGTCTTCTTAATCATACGACGCCACTTAGCGCGCAAAATACCAAAATAGAGGTATTTGCCGCAAATCAGAAGCTCTGACCCGGGGATGAGTTATTGACCCGGCACGCCGACAGCAGATCGTTGTGCCATATGCAGGTTAGACGGGCAGGGGGCGGATAGGAAACCAGGGCCCAGTCGACGCCAAACTGCTCGCGCAACCGGGCGAAGTCCGCAAATTGGAAGTGGTCCCATCCGGCCTGGGCATCGACCTGCCTTGCCCACGCCGGTCCAAGCTTGGGAACCTGGGTGACCACTGCCGTATCCTTGATGGCATCGGCGAGCTGGCTGCGTTCGGCCAAAGCCCGAAAGCTGTGGTAGTCCTCGCCGGGAAGGGCAAGGTAATTTGGGTCCAGCGCAAAATAGGCATCCTTGGGAGTATTGCGGCGAATCCAGGTGAAAGCCTGGAGCCAGGGATTGGCCGATTCGCGGCCGGGGAATTCGAGATGGTTCGAATTCGGAAACATCAGGCGCTGGGAGACAAACATTCCCCCATTGACGAATACCAGGAAGAGAACCCAGCGACCGACGCGTCGGCCAAGGACGTGGCGGCCAAGAAAGCAACCTGCCATCAGGGCCAGAAACACGTAAACAAGATGGAGATAGCGCATGGGCTGGAGCGGGGAGATACGCATGAATGCCGGCGGCGCCAGCAGGATCATCGCGGCCAGTTGTTGAAATGTGCCATAGAGCAGAAGCGCAAGGGCGAAACGGGCCAGCAGGTCGTCGCGGTATTTCAAGGCATAGCGGAAGAGAAGCCAGAAAAGCAGGAGAGGTGCGAGCGCCCCCAGCCACTCGTACCACGTCCATCGGTAAAGGAAGTAGTAGGTGCGGGTTTCAACGGCGCGGCGCCAGGCAGGGTTGGGAGGCTCGAAGATCCAGGCAAGCGGGAGGGCGCCTGCCAGGGAGTTGGAGGAATTCATGGCTCGCGAAAGACGCGCGCCAAGCGACTGGTAGAAGCGATCGTTCAGGGAAAGGGCCAGGAAGAAGCAGAACGAGATTCCGAACACCGCCATGATCGGGTGCACGACCAGCGCGAGCAAAAGAAGGAGGACGGCGAGCACGCGCTCTTGTTGCAGGATCCGATCGATCGCCACAAGAATGAGCGCGGTCGCCATGGTGCGCGGGTGCAAATGCTGGTCGGCAAGGTTCAGGGCAGTCCCGGCAACCGGAAGCGTGAACATTGCCCCGAGCAAGGCGATTCCGGCCCACGGAGATCGTCGCTCGGGAAACAACTTTTGCGCGATGCGCAGAGCCGACCAGAGAATCACGTATAACGAGAGGAATTGCCAGAGAAGCTCAGCCCATGCAACGGGAATTCGAGTCACTCGAACAAAGAGAGCCATCCACCGGTCGAAGATGGTGGCCTGCAATTGCAGCCGGAAGAAATCAGAATCATGGGGATACAGGGCGGGATCGAGGTCCGATTTGACCGCGGAGAGATAGACTCCGTCATCTTCAAGGGCAGGGTGATAACCCATCACCAGAAAGCCGAGTACGGTAAACATCAGAACAAGAATTCCGTCCACCACTACGCGGGAGACGCGGATCGCGTTGGATTTCAAAAGCCCGAACTCCATCCGTCAACGCCAGGAACCAGACATGTCATCGGCAACGACGATATCATCCTGCAGTTCGTTTGAAAGAGCGGCCATGCCGTTGGCAAGACGCGCCGCCGGCCCATGCGCTCCCCGGGAAAAGCTGGCGCTCGTCCTCCCCGCGCTGCGCGAAGCAGAGAATCTGCGCCTCCTTCTTGGCCGCGTGCGGGCCGTGCTCTCGTGTCTCGAGATCGATTTTGAAATTTTGGTCGTCGACGATGACAGCCGCGACGGCACCCATGAAATTGTCACGGCGATCGCCGTCGAAGATCCCCGCGTGCGGCTTCTGGTGCGCACGGCTGAACGGGGTCTGTCGGGCGCCGTGGTGCATGGGTGGCGGCACACAGACGCAACGATCCTGGGAGTGATGGATGCCGATGGACAGCATCCGGCGGAGGCGGTGCCGGAACTTGTGACCGCAATTCTCGGCGGACGGGACCTGGTGATCGCCAGCCGGCACGTCCGACCGGACAGTGGAAAGGGCTGGCATCCGTTTCGCTGCCTGCTCTCGGCCGCGGGAATCCTGGCCACCCGCCCGTTACAGACCGGGGTCAGAGATCCGCTCTCGGGCTTTTTCGTGGTCCGCCGGCAGTGTGTGGAGAATTTGTTCTTCCAGCCAGCCGGTTTCAAATTGTTGCTGGAAATCCTGGTTCGAGGGCGGATCGGATCGGTGGAAGAGGTCCCGTTTGCCTTTGGCGGGCGCATGGCTGGACGCAGCAAATTGAATACGAGGGTGGCCTGGGACTACCTGGCGTTGTTGTTCAGGCTTTACTGCGCCCGGTTTGGCATCGCTCGAACTCCGCAGCCGAGTTCCGGAGACTAGCCCTCTCTTCTCGCAGCCCGCGCCCCTCGTCCCGTCCTGCGCAAAAATGCGCGCTCTTTTTGCATTCTCTTTCGAACGGTTTGCCACAATAGAGGTGGAAGAGAGGTGCGGCGTGAGGCAGAACCCGGGGCACCAAAGAATTCGGTTTCGTTATGAACCGTTAGGAACGCAAAAACGGCCCTTTTGGACCGTTTACATTTGCGGGATAGAGCCCATATCGGCATTGTCTTCAGTAACTTGCAGATGATAGCTTGAGAAGCTAATGGGTACCCCTCCCCCCCGTACTGTGAAACTGTGAAACTGTGAGCCGATCGTTTCGATCGAGCCACGACTCAAGCCTTCAAAAGGGTTG
>DASXGD010000268.1:0-5165 GCA_036489245.1 Occallatibacter sp.
TATGAGGGCAACATCCCGGCCCAGGAACTGCTCGCCGAGGTCTTCGAAGTGACCGACCGGGCCTGGCGCGGCATCGGCGTCATTCCCCGCAGCGGCTGGCGCCTCAGCCCCGCGTATCGTGAGTTCGACGCTGAGGAACGCTTCCACATCACCGGCATCCACACCGAGGAGTCCAAGCTCTGCCGCTCAGGAGATGTGCTGCGCGGCCTTATCAAGCCGGCCGAGTGCGGCGCATTCGGTAAGGAATGCACGCCGCGCCATCCGCTCGGCGCAACCATGGTCTCGAGCGAGGGCGCCTGTGCCGCGTACTACAACTACGGACGCTTTATTTCGGCGGAAGAGTTGGCAGGTGCGGGGGCAGCATCTTCCACCTCATAGCGTTTGGCTGGACCTGCTAAATGCCGGGACTAGGAGGGCTTTTAGCTAGAAGCTAGTAGCCAGGAGCTGACCCGCACATGCACGCAGACGAGAAATCGCAATTGACTGACGCCCCCAGCGCCGCCCCTGACTTCAACAACTGGTCGTGCCCGCTGCCACTCGCCGATTATCCCGAAATCGTCATGGGGCATGGCGGCGGCGGCAAGCTGGGCAGTGAACTGGTCGAGCATTTGTTTCTTCCCGCCTTTCGCAACCCGGCCCTCGAAAATCTCGGGGACGCCGCCCTGTTCGATCTGGCCGGTGGACGCCTGGCCATGAGCACGGACTCCTTCGTGGTGCGGCCGCTGTTCTTTCCCGGCGGCTCCATCGGCGCGCTGGCCGTCAACGGAACCGTCAACGATCTTGCCGTCTCCGGCGCCGAACCCAGAATGCTCAGCGCCAGCTTCATCCTCGAAGAAGGCTTCCCGCTCGGCCAGCTCGCCGCCATCGTGCAGGCGATGGCGGATGCGGCCGCCGTCGCGCGCGTCCAGATCGTGACCGGCGATACCAAGGTGGTCGAGCGCGGCCACGGCGACGGCTGCTATATCAACACCGCCGGCATCGGTGTCCAGCGCGACGGCATCGCCGTCGGACCGCACCGTGCGCAACCGGGCGACGCCATCCTGGTCTCCGGCACAATCGGCGACCACGGCATGGCCATCATGAGCGTGCGCGAGGGCCTGGAGTTCGAAAGCCAGATTCGCTCCGACTGCGCCGCCCTCAATGGACTGATCGCCACGGTGCTCGAAGCAGCCGGCTCAGCCGTGCACGCCATGCGTGATCCGACCCGCGGCGGCCTGGCCTCCACCCTGAACGAAATCGCCGCCTCGTCCGGCGTGGGCATCGCCATCGATGAGCGCGCCCTGCCGGTGCGCGCCGAGGTGCAATCAGCCTGCGAATTGCTGGGTCTCGATCCCGTCTACGTCGCCAACGAAGGCAAGGTGGTTTTATTTGTGGCCCCGGATGCCGCTGATCGCGTCCTCGCCGTTCTTCGCGCTCATCCGCTGGGCATCGAGTCAGCGCGCATTGGTCACGTCACCGCCGAGCATCCGCGCATGCTCGTAGCGCGTACACAGATGGGCTCCAACCGCGTGATCCCCCTTCAGATCGGGGAACAACTGCCGAGAATCTGCTGAAGACGCGTCGAGCCTCAACCACCAGCTTTCCCGCGATTACGCAAGCCGCTCGAATGACGTCTGGATCCGCTCCGGAATCACCGCCGGAGCCTCATCCAGCTTTTCGCTGATCTCCAGAACCGCCGCCGGTGGCGTCGCCAGCGACTTCAACGCTTCCGCCACTGCCGGCCAGGCAATACTTCCATCGCCCGGCCAGAGGTGCTCGTCCTTCAGCCCATGATTGTCGTGCACGTGCAGCGACACGATGCGGTTGCGGAGCACCGAGATGGCCTCCGCCGTCCCTACCGTTACATGAGCGTGGCCAAGGTCAAGGCACACTCCTACGCTGTCCAGGTGACCCATCTCCAGGATCGTGATCAGGTGTTCCGGCGTGGTGGGTTCGCTGAGCAGATTCTCAACCAGCAGACGTACGCCCAGCGGCCGCGCGAACGCGCCCAGGTGTTCGAGCGCCGTCTCCGCGAACTCCAGCGTTCTTTGCGACCAGCCGTCGTAACGCTCCCCCAGATGGACCACCATGTGCCGGAAGGGAATGTGTTCCGCCGCCTCGAGCGCGCGTTTGATCTCGTCCATGGCATCGATGCGGCGCGCCTTTTCCGGGTGAATCACATTGACCGCCGGGGCCCCGGCCCGCCCCATCTCGCGATCGGGCCACATCGGCGCGTGCAGCGAGAAAATCTGCAGCGTATTCGAGGCGAACCATCCTCCCAGTTCGCGGACATGCTCGCGGCTGGTGTAATCAAAGTGCTGACGGGCAGCGAAAATCTCAACCGCCTCCACGCCGGACCGCCCGGCAAGTTCCAGAAGCCCTGGATGCAGACGCTGGTTTAGGAACAAGTGTGTCGAGAGCACTCGCAACATGTTCAAGGATCGTCCCCCGAGCCGGTTTGAAGGAGCAGCCGCTCGCTGGGTCTATTTTCGCATCCACGCGCGGGTTGTCTGTTGCGCAACGTGGTGCGGGCGCGGCGTCCTTGCCGATTGACGGCTCGGAGCCGCAGACTGGAAGAAGCCATGTTCTCCTCAGTCGCAGCTGACGTTTCCCTCGCTCTCGGCGCCGCCGCGGCCGTAGGCCTTGCCGCCGGCGGTTTTCAATATGCGGCGTTGTGGCCGGGCTCGCAAATCTTCGGAAGCGCCCTCGTAGCTCCCCTGCGCCCAGGCGAACTGGCTCTTACCTTCGACGATGGCCCAAACCCGGCCTGGACCCCGCAGCTTATTGACGTCCTTGCGCAGCATCATGCGACGGCTACGTTCTTCCTCCTGGGCCGGTACGCCGAACAACAGCCGGCGCTGGTGCAACGCCTGGTCAATGCCGGCCACCTGATCGGCAATCACTCCTGGAGCCATCCCAATCTGTCAGTCACTCCCGCGGCACACACCCGCCAAGAGCTTTCCCGCACCAAGAACATGCTGGAACAGATCATCGGCCAGCCGGTGCGCTTTTTCCGGCCTCCATTCGGGGCGCGCCGGCCTGTGACCCTGCGCATCGCCCGCGACATGGGCATGACTCCCGTGCTTTGGAACGCGATGACCACGGACTGGAGCGAGCGCTCACCGGAGCGCATCACTGAGCGTCTGGTGGCGAAGATCGAGTCAAATCAGCGTCGCGGGCGTGCCTCGAATATTGTGTTGCACGATGGGAGCCACGAGCGCCTTAGGGCCGATCGCGGCCCGTCGGTTGCGACGGCAGAGAAACTGTTGGCGCGGTACGCCGCAACCCAAAGGTTTGTGACCCTGGATGCGTGGAGTGGCAGCGCTTAAGCTCACCCGCGGATGCGTTTGCCGCCGGTCTTCTTGCGCTCGAATTTTCGTTTCAGCTCTATTTCCTGTTCATGGGCTCGCGTCAGCGCCCGCTTCTTGGCATATCGTTCCTGGACCCGTTTCACCAGAGGAATCGAAATGCACGACATTCCTATGAAGTAAAGCGCCAGACAGACCAAGGCCCATCGGCCCGCAGCATCGAGATTGCCTTCTGAGCGGGTTTTGAGAAGATAATGCGAACTCACGATCGCGCCCGCAAAGCAGATGGCAGATGTGATCAGAAGTCGTTTGCCGATCCACCGTTCAGGTCTTTGAGTTACTAAGGTCTTTGAAGCTCTACTCATACCGACGCCACAACCTTGAACGCTTCGCGCGCTGCCTCAATCGTGGCTACCAATTCCGGCTCTCCATGCGCGGTGCCCAGGAACGCCGCTTCAAACTGGCTCGGCGGCAGCCAGATGCCCTGCTCCAGCATGGCCCGATGAAAGCCACCGAACGCCGCCGTGTCGGACCTCGCAGCGTCTTCGTAATTCGTGACCGGGTCGGGCGTGAAGAACCACGTCCACATGGCTCCCACGCGGTTTGTTGTGATTGGCACTCCGGCCTTGGCCGCTTCTGCCGCAACTCCCTCGGCCACCCCCTTCGATGTCGCCTCCAGCCCCGGGTACACTTCGGCGGCGTGTTCCTGCAAATAACTGATCGTCGCCAGCCCCGCCGCCATGGCCAGTGGATTGCCGCTCAGCGTACCGGCCTGATACACGGGCCCCAGGGGCGCAAGCAAATCCATCAGTTTCCGCTTCCCGCCGAAGACGCCAACCGGAAGGCCTCCGCCCACAATCTTTCCCAGCGTAACCAGGTCGGCGTCGATTGAGTAGAGTTCGAGCGCTCCACCCAGCGCCACCCGGAATCCCGTCATGATCTCATCCACGATAAGCAATGCGCCTTCTCGTTCAGTCAACTCCCGCAGCCCCCTCAAATATCCCGGCGCCGGCGCAATGCAGCCTGCATTTCCCAC
This sequence comes from Occallatibacter sp., assembly GCA_036489245.1. Classification (GTDB taxonomy): domain Bacteria; phylum Acidobacteriota; class Terriglobia; order Terriglobales; family Acidobacteriaceae; genus Telmatobacter. The sequence goes on from DASXGD010000268.1 coordinate 4,324, forward strand.
CACTGGTTCCAGAATCACAGCCGCAATCTTGTCCGGATGGGCGTCAAAAGCGGCTTCCACTGCTGCCAGGTCATTGAAGGGAAGCGCATGCGTGAGGCGCGCGATCTCCTCGGGCACACCCGCCGACCCGGGAATACCGAACGTGGCCACACCCGATCCGGCTTTCACCAGCAGGCCATCCGCATGACCGTGATAACAGCCCTTGAATTTGACGATTATCTTGCGTTTGGTCGCAGCACGCGCCACCCGGATCGCCGACATGGTCGCTTCTGTGCCCGAACTGACGAAGCGCATCTTCTCGATCGCGGGATAACACGCAACCACTCGTTCGGCCAGGTCGGCTTCGATCGCGGTGGAAGCTCCGAAGCTCGCCGACTTGCGCGCTGCATGCTCGACGGCCTCGACAACGGGCGGAAAAGCGTGACCCAGGATCATCGGCCCCCAGGAACCGAAATAGTCGATGTAGCGATTACCGTCCGCGTCGGTCAGGTAGGCGCCCTGCGCGCTCTCCACAAATGGCGGAGCGCCACCCACGGCGCGAAACGCCCGTACCGGTGAGTTCACGCCACCGGGAAAAAAGCGCTCGGCGCGCTGCTGCAGGGCCTGGGAACGGATGTGTGTGGCGGTCGTCGTTTCGGAACTCATGGTGGGTTCAGTATAGAAGGAAGCCCGGCGAGTCACGACTTCCCATTTACGCAGTGCGGGTGCCCCATCCTTGCGACGTCTTTGTTTTTGTCGCAAGGGTGGGAGAGCACGAACCAACCTCATTTTCCCTTGCGCAGAATCATGAACACGCTCACGAGCACGAGCACCGTTCCGGCCAGAGTTCGCAGCGTCACAGG
>DASXGD010000327.1:0-2949 GCA_036489245.1 Occallatibacter sp.
AGCGGAGACTGGAATTCCGGCCTTGGAGATTCGGCCGCGGGCTCGCCTCCATACTTTGACAGCGACTCGCCGGGAAGAACAAAGGGGACCGGAGCCCGGTCGGAACGGTCCGTCCGGGGCGCACGCGCCGGCGCGGAAGCCCCGGAAGCAACAGGGGCGCCTATCTCCCCGGTCATTCCGGCCGACGCCTGAATGTCGGGTGCCGTCTCAGGCGTGGAGATTTGGGACGGTTCCAGGTAGGTTTCCGCCGAGGCTTCGGTCTCGACCGGATCAGCCACGGTTTCGGGTACAGCCCGGCCTCCGCGGCGGCGCCGACGCCCGCGCCAGCGCTTGGCGCCGGTCTCCGACTCCTCACCGGTATCAATCTGACCTGTCAGCGAGGGGATATGGGGAGCACCGGGCTCCACCGCCGGCTGGTCGGGTCGCGCAACATCGGCACCGCTTTCGAGGGCCGGCTTGCGCTCCCGTCCGCCCCGCTCTTGATCGGCCCGGGATCCACGCTGGTCTGGCCGCGAATCAGGACGTGATTCCGGACGCGCTTCGGCGCGGGACTCGCGCGGGCTGCGATCGCCCGCCTGGCCGTTGGGAGAGCGAACTTCACGAGGCGGCTGGTTGCCCCCGGATGCCGCGGCTCTTTCGAGCTCATCGGACTCCTCCGGATCTTCCATTTCCAGGAAATCGGTTACGTAAAGGAAGGCGTCCCGCTCCAGCCCGAGATCGACGAAAGCCGATTGCATCCCGGGAAGCACGCGGGTCACACGCCCGTTATAGATCGATCCTGCGAGTGTGTACTCGTTTTCGCGCTCGTAGTAGATTTCCGCGAGCTGATCGTCTTCAAGAATAGCCAGCCGCGTCTCATGCGGCGTGCTTGAAATACATATCTCTTTTGCCATCGTACCTTTCCGCCCGGCGCTCGCCGCGGCGAGCAGTCGGGGCATGCGGCAAGGTTGGATGGAGACGTGCGGAACCGGAAGGGTAAGGAATATGCGGCAGGGATGACCGGGGAGACGCTTGCGTGCCCATGGCCGCGCGGCTGCGAACCCGAGGGGGCGGCGCGCCGCGGCGGTCAGCCTTTAAAACTGGCCGAACGAGCAGTCCAAGAAGGTGATCCGATCGCAGAAATTTTGTGGCCATCCATGCAAATGCCGACCAGAGGATCGACATCAGCGGGGCCGTTTCATTGGCAACTGCACAGACGAACCGCGCGACGTGTGTGGAGCGAGGCTCGTTCCTGGTGATCCTCCCCCGCGGCCAAGACCGGCCGCCGAGGACGCTCGTGCGCTCGGAGCAACTTTTGCGCTGCCAACGGCTTTCCCGTTTCTGCGTGCTCATGAACCTAACCTGCCGGGCCGGGGAATCCATCGGGAACCTTGGCCGGCGAAATAATTGAAAACCTCTCTTGCCGTCCGGACTGACTCCGGCACCCGGCAAGGGCAAAATCCTTTGTTTCAGTTTACGAACCGGCGCATGCGGATATTCATCACCACGCCCAGCGCCAGAAAGGTAAACAGGACCGAAGACCCACCGTAACTCATAAGCGGCAAAGGGATTCCGGTGACCGGCATAAAGCCTATGACCATGCCAACATTGACCGCGATCTGGAAGGTCAACACAGCCACGATTCCCATGATAATGAGGGACCCGGGCAGGTCGGCGGCTGTTTGAGCGTTTTGAATCAAACGCATCAATATTAGGAAGTATAGCAGCAGCACGAATATGGCGCCGACAAACCCGTGCTCCTCGCTGAACGCCGCGAAGATGAAGTCGGCATGTGGAATGGGGATAAACGCGCCCTGGGTCTGGGTGCCTTTTTCGGCGCCCTTACCCCAGATGCCCCCGGCTCCCACGGCTATCTTGGCCTGAAGAACCTGGTAGCCTGCGCCGCGCGGGTCATTGTCGGGGTTGATGAAGCCGGTCAGGCGGGCTTTCTGGTAGGGCTTCAGGAGCTTGCCGCTACTCCATCCTCCCACCAGCAGGACCGCCGCCGCCGTCACCAGCACCAGGGACTGCTTGAGGTTCACTCCGCCCATAAACAGGCCGAGGACGAGGACGGGAATATACGTAAGCGACGTTCCCAGATCCGGCTGCTTGAGAATCAGCAACATGGGAATCCCTACCAGGGCGAAGGCTTTCATGATTTCCTTCCAGGTGAGGGACCGGCCGCCCAGATTGGCGAAGTAGCGCGCGACTATCAGGATGATCACCAGCTTCATCCATTCCGACGGCTGGAAGAGGATGGGACCGAGCTTAATCCAGCGCCGGGCCCCCAGGGCCTTGTGGCCGATGCCGGGGACCAGGACGGCGGCCAGCCCCACGAGGAAGAATCCATAGGCCCACGGAGCGAAGTCAATCAGCTTGTGGTAGTCGATCTTGGCGAGCAGGAACATGGCCGCCATCCCCCCGGCGATCCAGTAGATCTGCTTGGTGTGAAAGCCGATGTACTTGGTGTGCAGGGTGGCGGAATAAATCTCCAGCACCGAAACCGTGCAGAGCACGAGCACGATGAACAGGAGTCCCCAGTCGAAGTCGCGGAAGCTCAGGAAGCGGCGCATCAGGGATGTCTCTTGGGCTGGCGGATGGACACGGCGTCTAACCCGAAGGGCAAATCGGCGGGCAGCCTGGACTGCAGGCTGGCCAGTGCCCGGGCAGTCTGCGCGGTATCAATAAAGTAGTGCCCGGCCTGGAGGACGTCGCCCTCGGGAACCTGCCTTTGGCCGGGGCCGTGCGCCGCGGGCCCAGACCATACCGCACCCACTTCCACCGGCGGTTTGGAACCGGCCTGCTCCAGGATGTTGTGGTCCTGGCGGCGCTTCTTGTTGACGTACGTGGTCACGACAGCCTGGGCGATGTGGGCCGAATTTGCGCCCCAGTCGCCGTGTTCCTGCAGGACGACGATGGCAAATTCAGGGTTGCGCCGGGGTACCATGCCGACGAACCAGGAGTTCGGAG
>DASXGD010000374.1:0-1810 GCA_036489245.1 Occallatibacter sp.
AGGGCGGCAAGCTTGTCCACCGGGCCAATGTCGCCGTCCATTGAAAATACGCCATCGGTGATCACAAGTTTGCGGCCGGGCTCATTTGCCACTTCCTGCAACAGCTGTTCGCAATGGTCAACATCCTTGTGCCGGAATACCTTGATCTTGGCCCGCGATAACCGCGCCCCGTCGATGATGCTGGCATGGTTAAGCTCGTCGGAGAGGATAAAGTCCTCCTTGCCCAGGATGGCGCTTACGGTGCCCGCGTTGGCCGCAAAGCCGCTCTGGAAGACGACGCAGGCTTCGACGCTTTTGAAGCGCGCGATCTTTTCTTCGAGGTCCATGTGGATGCGCATGGTTCCGGCAATAGTACGAACCGCGCCCGAGCCCACGCCCAGCTCCCGCGTGGCCTTCAAGGCGGCCTCGATCAGCCGGGGATCGTTGGCGAGGCCGAGATAATTGTTGCTGGCCAGGTTGATCACCTGCTTGCCGTCGTAGTGGCACACCGGGGCCTGCTGATCTTCCAGAATGCGCAGCTTGAAATGCGTCCCCTTGGCGCGCAGTTCGTCAAGAGAGGCGGCAAGGTAGCCGAGTTGGGGACGGGCAAGTTGGGGGCGGGCGTCGGTCTGAGCCATGGCAGGCACCTCAAAAAGAAAGGATAGCGGTTTCAGCTTTGCGGTGTCAGGCGCCAGGGTGCTTACCCGGGTGCGACAACTCGGCGCCCGGCGCGTCCAACCAGCATCGGGAGCGCCGCCGGGGACCGCTGTTCGCGAAGCTCAACCAGGCGGAGACGGGGGTTTCCTGGGCCGCGGCCTCGCCGGATACAATAGTCCTACGCTGCCAATTTTGGGCGATTTGCGATTCTTCTTTTTTGAGACTTGGAGCAGGTGCGCGTGAGAGGTTTGATGTGCCGCATTGTGCGGCTGGAGTTGGTTGCAGCGCTCGGCGTGGCGCTGGCGTCGCCTGCACTGGCATGGGAAGGTCCGCAGGGCACGCAAACCACGCTCTCGGCTGAGACCCGGGTCCAGAACGGTCATACCGTGGCGGCATTTGCGGTTGCGGTGAGAGGCGAGGACGGTCTGCCCGTCGCGGGCGCTGTCGTCATCGAGGAAGACGGCCGGCAACTGGCGGGTGCTGGGCTCAGCGCTGAGGGCCAGGCGCGGCTTGAACTCGGGCTCCCCCCCGGCCAGCACAACCTTTCCGCGGTCTATATGGGCGACGCCGCGCACAAGGTTTCGGCGTCCGCGATCGCCGGCGTGCGCGCCCAGGCTACGACCACACCCGGTTTTCAAGTTTCCGTGAGCCCAGGGTCTCTCTCCCTGACCGCGGGCCAGTCTGGCTATGCAACGGTATCCATCACCCCGGTGAATGCGAGCGCGCTTCCCGCGCCCATGTTCGTGACCTTGTCATGCTCCGGCTTTCCTGACCAGTCCTCGTGCACATTCACGCCGGAGAACGTGGAGGTCCTGCCAACTGCCACCGCAGCGATTACCAGTTCAATGTCCATCACTACGCAGAAACAATCCCTGGTGAAGAACACGGTGCCTTCGCGGGCCGAGAGCCGTCCGGTTGCGTGGGCGATCCTGCTTCCGGGTACGCTGGGTCTGGTGGGGCTCGCGTTCTCCGCTCGCCGCCGCTGGCTCAGCCGGCTGGCTCTGGTTGCGCTGGTGGCATTGGTCGCAGGCTTGGGAACCACGGCCTGCGCGCCGCGCTACAACTACTACAACCACGGACCTGATCGGAACCTGCCCACGCCGTCAGGAACGTACACGCTCCAGATCTCTGCCCAATCAAGCAACGGGATCACCGCGTCGACGCAATCGATTCC
>DASXGD010000382.1:0-9541 GCA_036489245.1 Occallatibacter sp.
GTAGAGGCTAAGGTCGATGAACGGAGTGAAGTCCCAGATCTCTTCCTTCTCGACAAAGCGGCCGAGGATGCCGGCCGCCAGGCCCAGCGCGGCGTCGAAGGGCAGGGCCAGGAATTCGTGGTTGTAAACCGCCGGAGCGGAGAGCACGATGCCGGAGAGCATGGCCCAGCCCGGGCCGAGCAGGAGTCCGAGAAGGATGGTCGTTTCGAAAGAGATATCGGCAGCGAGGAAGTTGTTGACGGTGATCCGCACCCACACACCCAGGGTCAGCGGAACCAGAAAGAACGCCAGCAGCGCGACGGTCTGGGACCGGCTGCGGCGCTCGGCAAATAACAGGCGCTGGAAGGTGCGCGCGCGGGCCAGGGCGCTCGCCATGGCGGCGCCCACGCCCAGCTTGACCAGCAGCGTGATCAGGATCAGCTTGTTATCTGCCACGCAATCAATGTATCGCGGCGCGCGGTAGAGCATCCAATGCCGATCCAGACGTGAGATCGAAGAAGGACCGGTTGCATGAATCGGATTTTGAAAGGACACGGGCGGTAGGTCAGGGCCGGTAGGTCAGGGCCGGTAGGTCAGGGCCGGTAGGTCAGGGCTGGTAGGTCAGGGCCGGTAGGTCAGGGCTGGTAGGTCAGGGCTTTAGCCCTGACATCCTGCGCTCCCCAGAATGGGGGGCTTTAGCCCCTGAGGTCTGCTTCTCGGCTGCTGAACAGGACCTGTGACGAGCGACGCAGCGATCAATCTGAAGCAACGTAGAATGGAACCATGGGATTTGAAAGCGTGAAGAAGATCGCCGAAGCGGATTTCCCGACCCGCTGGGGCCCGTTTCGCATTCTGGGCTTTGAAGGGACATTGCCCTCGCCGCGGCCCTGCTGCGAGCACGGCGAGGCCTCCGGCAAGCGGGTCGAAGGCCTGGTAGCACTGGTCATGGGGGACATCCATGCCGCGCCGCCCCTGGTGCGGATCCATTCGCAATGCCTCACCGGGGATGTTTTCGGATCCTTGCGCTGTGACTGCAGGCTGCAGCTCGAACTGGCCTTGAGCGCGATCGCCGCCGAAGGCATGGGCATTCTGCTCTACGAGCAGCAGGAGGGCCGCGGCATCGGCCTGATGGCCAAGCTCAAGGCCTACGAGTTGCAGGACCAGGGCCTGGACACGGTCGAAGCCAACGTGGAACTGGGCTTCGCGCCCGATTGCCGCGCCTATGAATTGCCCGCCGAGGTGCTGAAGCTGCTGCGCGTCTCCGCGGTGCGCCTGATGACCAACAACCCCGAAAAGGTGGCGGCGCTGGAAGCAGCCGGCATCACTGTCGTGGAACGGGTGTCCGCCGAGGTGGAGGCCCAGGACAGCTTCGAACGCTACCTGAGGACCAAGCAGGAGAAGATGGGCCACATTTATAGTGAGACAAATTCAAAGTAACCCTTTTTAAATCAGCATAAGCCGCACAATATAAGGCGATTAAGATCGTAATCTCTGTAGGCCCCTATAGGCTGTTTTTGGCTCATTTTCGGTCCAATTCCGTTCTACAGCCCAAATTTCGTCCTACGGCATCCTGCCACTCCATCTGAGCGCGATTTCGCACACGCCTCCCTGAATCTGCCCATTTAAGATCCTGATGAATAGTTCGCTCCTGTTACGGCAGCGCGTCGCTGCCGACGTGACACCCGCGCTATACTTCCGGTCAGAGGCGTACTCTGATGCGACATCAGATCATCATTCGGCCCGCTGAACCCGGTGAACTTTTCGCGATCCCGCTCGATGAGGCGTGGTACTGCGAGTCCTGCCGCGTGATCTTGAACGACTCGATCTGCTTCTGCTGCGCGAGCGGCGAACATACCAACCGGCTCGCTCCGTGGCTGGATTACGAACGCGAGCCCATAAGCATTCCCCGCAGCGGGGTGTTCCTTACCGTCATTCCTGCTCCCAGGAAACGCCCGGAGAAGGCGGACTCCGCCCTGCCGCCGCAGCGATTGCCACGCGCCTCCTGAGGGCGGGTGCATCACTCTCTCGTGCTGGCTCATCTTCGCGATCACCGGGCCTGACGAATTCCCAGCGCCCGGTTTCATCGCGGGCAAACATTCGCCTGTAACTTGCCCAGGTATCGAATCCCACACAGAAAGAACCAGTTATGTCGGCTATTGACCGGGAACTGTGTCGGGGCTCACATTCGGCAAGGTTGGATCAGGCGTAGGCTCTGTCTGCAATTGTGGGTTTGTTCCGTTTGGTTGTCGTGGGGTAAAAAGTATGTCGACCGAAGGTTCTCGGGGCCCGGAAGACGGCTCCACCTCGGGGACATTGTCATCGGCTAACGCCATCATGGCGGAGCGGCTCGTGATGATGTGTGCCTCTGCGTTGTTTTCAGGCCTGTCGCAGCGGGAATGCACAGAAATCGCCTCGTGTGCGCGAGCGAGAACGTTCGCCCGCGACGAAATCCTGTTTACCCAGGGGCAGCCGGTTCGGAGTCTGATCATGCTTGAGACCGGCAGCGTCAAACTCACCCAGTTGAGTCCGGCCGGCAGCGAAGTCCTGATGTGGATGAGCGGCTCAGGCCAGGCGATTAACGTGAATACCGAGCCGGTTTCGTGCAGCCACACCTGTTCTGCGCGGGCGATGGAGCAGTGCAAGGCTCTGGTGTGGGAATACCAGCGGCTCCAGGCATTGCTCAACCAGTATCCGCAGATCAGAAAAAATATCAGCGGGATACTTGCGGGGCGCCTGCAGGAACTCGAAGAACGTTTTCGCGAAGTGGCGACCGAAAAGGTAGCCAGGCGATTGGCCCTCACTCTATTGAGGCTGCTGAAGAGCGTGGGCAAGCCGTCGAAAGACGGGGTCCAGGTGTCGCTCACCCGCGAGGAACTGGCTCAAATGACGGGCACCACCCTGTTCACGATCAGCCGGGTGCTATCGAAATGGGCCGCCGAGGGTTTTGTGCAACCAATGCGTCAGGCCGTGGTCGTCCACGATCCGGAACGGCTGGAATCGGTGACCGGCGAGGAAGAGTAGCCCGGCCAGCCCGAATTGCCAATCTGGATTGTGCCGTTCGCACGACTGGGGATGCCCGGCGCTCCGTGCTCAGATCCCGCGCACCGGACCGCGTGCATCAGGAAACGCCGGAGTTGCGCAGAGCCTTCAACACCTTTGTCGTTGTGACCACCTGGCCGACATGGCGCTGGGTATGATCGGCCACATGGATGAGGGCGCCGCCGAGGCTGGTGGGCAACTGCTTGCGGCCCACGGCGCGCGGCGTGTTGAAGTCGGCTGAACCTAAAGCACGAACCCGCCCGGCCGCGTTCCCGAAAGAAGTCTCGATCTCCGCCAGCACTTCGCGCAGCGTCTCAGCGCCGGTCGATTCGCCTTTAAGGGATTGCAATTGCTCACTCGAAAGCTGTCCGCCTTCGGCATAAGTCAGGATCCTGTCGGTCGAGCGGGCAATGTGTTTGAGATGGCAGGCAACCGACATGAGGCCCAACGGCTGGGCATGGATTTCGAGATCAGTGAGGCCTTCGGTCCATTTGGTCAGATCGTCGAGCGCAAGATCGAGCGCGTGAAGGACGGCGCGCGCGACGGCGGAAACGTCGGAATGAGTACCGCGGAGCCAGGGCTCGGTATAGGGGGCGGCGGTGGATAGTGTGTTCATGGAGAATTTCTCCCTGGAAATTAGGAGTTGTTCTTTGCAGTGGGAGATGGCTGAGGACTCAGGACGGATTGGGCTCGTAGTCTCTCACTCCGGCGACCTCTGGCCACAGCGCTGGAATGGGGGCACCCAGTCTTCTTATGCACTACCCTGCACTCTTCACGCGCACGACAGTGATCTTCGCGAAGCCTTCCTCGAAAGCCGGAGGTTTGAGCTTTTCCCCCATCTTGCGCATCACGTCTTCGCTCACCGAACGCTCGCGCTGTCGGTTGCGATCGAGACACACCTCGAGGGGCACATCGAAGAAGACCGCCTGCACCTCGTAGCCAAAGCTCTTGGCCATCTTGATCCACTGGCGGCGCTCGTGGATGGAAAGATTGGTGGCATCGACATAATTCCACGGCATGCGGGCGATGAGGCGGGCGCGGAGCAAGGAGCGGAGGGTGGAGAAGACCAGTCCCTGGTAGCGCTGCTCTTCCACGTCATCGAAGAGGATATTGCGCAGCAGGTCGCTCGAGAGCGGCGTGACTCCGCGGCGGCGAAACCAGGTGGTCTTGCCCGAACCGGGAAGTCCGATGGCCAGGACAACGTAGCCTTTGGGCGCCTGCGCAGAGCGATCGGCTGGCTGAGCCTCCGGCGGAGGCACGGACGGGATTTCGGGCTGGGTTTCAACTTCGAGCCGGCCTGAGTCGGGCGGCTCATTCCAATCGGGACGGGCCAAGCGATTGGGCTTTGTGTAGAGTTTCGCCTCGGGCCTGGCGTCGGATCTGGTGTCGGGCCGGGCGTCGTGTCTGGACGGGCGCGGGGTAGTCGCGGCGGCCTGCAGATCAGGCGAACGGTGCGCAGGCTCCGCAGGGCCTGCTGGACGAGATGGGAATGGGCGAGCCGGTGGTACGGCGGGGGCGGCCTCATCCGGATAAAGTGGCACCAACGGAGCGGGCTGATTCGAGGGCAGTTCCTGGCCGATCTTGCCTGTGGACTCCGATAGATTTGGAGCGCGTTTCGAACGTCTTCTCATTCCGGCTTCAACACCTGCGTTGTATTACCGGGATACCACACCAACCGAGGGCGCTGCAAATTGTGTGCAATGCGTCACAGACCATCGCGCGCCAAACCCTTTCAACTAGCGTTGAGCGGTGTTTCACCAAGCGGTTTGCCGCGGGAAGCCTGCCGCCGCCTATTTGGTTCTCGTTGACAACAGTGGTAGCATCATGGGTTTGGTGGAATTGCCAATTGGGCGTTTTAGAAGCCGCCGAACTCCACACTTATTACACGCTATTTGATAGCGCACGAAGGAGAAATCACGCATGGCAGTGAAGGTTGGCATCAACGGCTTCGGCCGTATTGGCCGCAACGTTTTGCGCGCCGCACTCGGCAATCCTGAAATTGATTTTGTAGCGGTCAACGATCTGACCAGTCCGGCAACGCTGGCGCACCTTCTGAAGTACGATTCGATCCTGGGCAACCTGCCCAACGAGATCGCCGCCGGAGACGACTTCATCACCGTCGACGGGAAGAAGATCAAGGTGTGGGCGGAGCGCGATCCTGCCAAGCTGCCCTGGGCTGACGTGGGCGCGCAGATCGTGATTGAATCAACCGGTCATTTTACCGATGCCGCCAAGGCAAAGGCCCACCTCGGCGCCACGGTTAAGAAAGTCATCATCTCCGCTCCAGCCACCAACGAAGACATCACCATTGTTTTGGGCGTGAACGAGAACAAGTACGATCCGGCCAAGCACAACATCATCTCCAACGCCAGTTGCACCACCAACTGCCTGGCCCCGGTAGTCAAGGTGCTCATCAAGGAATTCGGCATTGTCAGCGGCATCATGACAACCATTCACAGTTACACCAACGACCAGGTCATTCTCGACTTTCCCCACAAGGACCTGCGCCGTGCCCGCGCTGCCGCGATCAACATGATTCCCAGCTCGACGGGAGCTGCGAAGGCACTGAAGCTCGTCATTCCTGAGACCGCAGGCAAGCTCGACGGCTTTTCGATGCGCGTCCCCACGCCGAACGTGTCGATCGTCGACCTGACCTTCATCAGCGAGAAAACGACCGACGTCAAGTCCGTGAATGCCGCGCTGAAGGCCGCCGCGGAAGGCGAGTTGAAGGGCATCCTTGGCTACGATGAGAACCTGCTGGTCAGCTCCGACTTCAAGGGCAACCCGCTCTCCTCCATCGTCGACGGTCCCCTCACCAAGGTGATCGGCAACAGCGTCAAGGTGCTCAGCTGGTACGACAACGAGTGGGGCTACTCCAACCGCGTCGTTGACCTGGTTGGCTTCCTGGCTTCGAAAGGGCTGTAACTCAGTTATCAGTGAACCGTGGTCAGTGGCCGGTTTTCCGCGCCACTGGCCCTTTACCTGCCACGAATCACCCATAACTATCCCTGAGAAATCCATGCGCCAGAACATCAGCGGCGGATCCCCTTTCGAGCCGATCATCGGCTTCTCCCGCGCGGTGCGCGTGGGCAACGTCATTCACCTTGCAGGCACGGGCCCGGTGGGTGCCGATAATCTCGACGCGGAAGGCCAGACGCGCCGCGTCTTCGCCATCGCGCAAGAAGCGCTGGCCAGGGCTGGAACGTCGTTGAATGACGTGGTCCGCACCCGCATGTATTTGACCCACGTCGAAGACTGGGAAACTGTTGGTCGCGTGCACGGCGAGTTCTTCGGTTCGGTCCGCCCCGCGGCCACCATGGTAGTTGTAGCCAAACTTCTGAATCCGGCGTGGCGCATCGAGATTGAGATGGATGCCGTCATAACAGCCCCTGCTCCCTAGTCTCTGGTCCCTAGTCCCTCTGAAAGGTCTCATTATGCCCAAGCTCTCCATCCGTGATATCGAATTGGCCAACAAGCATGTATTTATCCGCGTCGACTTCAACGTGCCGCTCACGGAAGATGGCGCGACCATCACCGACGATACCCGGATTGTGGCCACGCTGCCCACGATCAAATACGCTCTGCATCACAAGGCCAAGGTGATCCTGGCGTCGCATCTCGGCCGTCCCAAGGGCAAGCCGAATCCGAAGTACTCTCTGCGTCCGGTTGTTGACCGTCTTCGCGAACTGCTTGACAAGGAAGTCGGCGAGAATGTGAATGTTGCATTCTCGCCCGATTGTGTGGGTGAAATCGCCAGCGAGCTGGCCCGGCAGCTCGAATCGCGGCAAGTGCTGCTGCTCGAAAATCTGCGCTATCACGCGGAAGAGGAAGCCAACGACCCGGCGTTCTCAAAGGCCCTGGCATCGCTGGCCCAGGTGTATGTGAACGACGCGTTCGGCTCCGCGCACCGTGCGCACGCCTCGACCGAAGGCATCACGCACTACCTGAAACCCGCGGTCGCCGGCCTGCTGATGGAAAAAGAAATCACGTATCTCGGCAAGGCGCTCGAGTCGCCGGAGAAGCCGTTCGTGGCCATTCTCGGGGGATCGAAAATTTCAGGCAAGATCGACGTGATCCAGAACCTGCTCGACAAGGTGGACACTCTGGTGATCGTGGGGGGCATGGCCTACACGTTCTATCGGGCGCTGGGCGTGACCACGGGAAAATCGCTGGTCGAAGAAGACAAGATCGATCTCGCCAGGGAAACGCTGGAACGGGCCGAGGCGAAGGGCGTCAAGCTCCTGCTGCCGGTCGACAATATCCTCGCCGACAGCTTCTCTAATAGCGCGAAAACGCAGCCATGGAACACGTCGGTCAACTTCCCTGCTGACTGGCAGGGACTCGACATCGGGCCCAAGTCGGTTGCGGCCATCGAAGACGTGCTTTCGAACGCGCGGACGATTGTGTGGAACGGGCCTGCGGGCGTGTTCGAATTTCCGCGCTTTGCTGTGGGGACGAATGCCATTGCCAGGGCGGTGGCAGCGAACAAGGCCGCCACGTCGATCATCGGCGGCGGCGATTCGGTGAGCGCAATCAACCAGGCCGGCGTAGCCGATCAGATCACGCACATCTCAACCGGCGGCGGCGCCAGCCTGGAATTCCTCGAAGGCAAGAAACTGCCAGGAGTGGAAGCCCTGACGGATAAGTAGCACCGGCGGTGTTCGCACCATAGCTAAGCTTGTCATCCTGAGCGAAGTCCGCCGCGGCGGACGCAGTCGAAGGACCTGCTGTTCAGGATCTCAATTTATGCTATGAACTTCGGAGGGCGGGTGGCCAACCAGCCACAAACTGCGGGTGCCCTATCCTTCGCTTTTTTCTAGCGAAGGGTGGGATACCACAAACCTCGGCCTGCCATCTGCTCCACGTTCGCTCTTGTGACATGGAATTCGCCGCTCAGATCGCCGCATCCAGTGCCCGGAAGTGCCCGCCCTTTGCAATAGCCAGCAAGGCACGATCTGCGGTAACCAGCGTTGCCCCCAGATGCCTCGCTGTAGCCACCAGAATCCGGTCCGCCGGATCGGAGTGCATCTCAAAGGGCAACTGACTGCTGCCAACCGCAACATCGGGGCTTAGCGGCGTCAATCCAACTCCAGGCATTCCGACCGCCGCTCGAACCCACTCCAGCGCATCCCGATGCAGATTGATTCGCTTCTTGCTTGCCAGCAAACCTATCTCCCACGGAGTGATTGCTGAAATCAACATCCGGTCCTCGCGGGCTGCCAGGTTGATCGCTTTTTTCGCCTGTTTGCCCAGACGTGCGTCATGAAGCGTCGCCCACAGCACCACGTGCGTGTCGAGCAGGAGAGCACCTCGCGCGGGATCCGATGATTCTGCACTCACTTCATCGCCTCCCACTCAACGTCGATCGGAGAAATGATGTCTCCGACTATTTCCCCAGTGCCGCGCATCGAACCCACAAAATCGCCTTGCTGCGGAATCGGGCGAACCTCCGCCACCGGCTTTCCGTGCTTGGTAATCACCAGCGTTTTGCGTTCCGCAGCCACCTCATCCAGCAGCTTCAGGCACTTTGCTTTGAATTCCCCGGCAGCGATTTTGGCCTGCATGATGCAATTCTCCTATGGTCACAGACCATGGTCATATTCTACACGAATCCGTTCCTGCCCTCTGCCGCAGACGGCGACGCCGCCTCTCCCCGGTTGTGCCCGCCGTCACCCGGCCGCGCCTCTCCATCGCCTAAAATTGATGCTGAGGATCCCTGAAGACATGTCACGTAAAGCTCTGATTGCCGCCAATTGGAAGATGTACAAAACACCTGCCGAAGCCAAGGCCTTTGTTGACGCCTTTCTACCGCTGGTTGCCGGGCACGACCGCGATGAGATCGCATTGTTTCCCTCCCCCGTCCTGCTCCCCACGGTGATTGAAGCCGCGAAGGGCTCGAACGTCGCCGTGGGCGCGCAGAATATTCACTTCGCAGAAGAGGGCGCGTACACCGGCGAGACTTCGATCGGCCAGCTCATCGCGGTCGGAGGCACCCACACCCTGATCGGCCACTCCGAACGGCGCCAGTACTTCGCCGAGACAGACGCGATCGTGAACAAGAAGCTGCACACCGCGCTGAAGCATGGCATCATTCCGGTTGTGTGCCTTGGCGAGGTACTCGAGGAACGAGAGTGCGGCAAGACGGAGCATGTTTGCCGGGCGCAGGTTTCTGCGGCCCTGGAGGGAATCTCGCCCGAAGCGGCGGCCCCCATCGTCATCGCCTACGAGCCGGTATGGGCGATCGGCACCGGCAAAACCGCGACGCCGCAAATGGCATCGGACGCGCATGGGATCATCCGCACCGAAGTCGCCCGGCTGCTGGGCGCTGGAGTTGCCGCCAACATGCGCATTCTCTACGGCGGCAGCGTGAAGCCGGACAATGCGACCTCGCTTCTTTCCCAGGAAGAAATCGACGGGGCGCTGGTGGGCGGCGCCAGCCTCAAGCCGGATTCGTTCGCAGCCATCGTCAAGTATTAAATCTCAAGCCAATTTTTTCCCGGCCGTGAACCGAACTTCACGGCCG
>DASXGD010000442.1:0-4305 GCA_036489245.1 Occallatibacter sp.
ACCGCCAGCGTGATGAGGGTGATTGCCGTGAATAGGGGAGCCCGGGCGAGTCTCCGCAAGACTTGCTTCAATTGATCGCCGAACGATGCCATCGCGTGCCTCTTTCCGGGCGGAAAAATCGGACTGGACTTGGGACCTCGACCTGTCTTCCGCAGCCCTTTAGTTGTTTGTTCTCTACAAATGTTACGGTGGGGAGCGGCCGGAAGTTCAATCAGTCGACCTGTTTTCTCTCAGGCCGCCAAGCTGCTATGCTGGCCAACGCTGAGAAAACCGATTTACGCAAGGGAGTGAAGAGTCATGTGGTTCCTGGGAATGGACGTTGGGACGGGCGGCACGCGGGCGGTCGTAGTGGATGCGTCAGGCAAGTTGATCAGTGGCGCATCGAGCGCTCATGCGCCGTTCCGCACTCCGCACCCCGGCTGGGCCGAGCAGGACCCTGAAGATTGGTGGCGGGCCGGCCAGGATGCGATCCGGAAAGCGCTGGCTGCCGCACCTGAACCCAGACAGCCCATCGCCGCCATCGGCCTCACCGGGCAAATGCACGGGGCGGTGATGCTCGATGAAACGGGCGCGGTACTGCGTCCTTCGCTGATCTGGTGCGATACGCGGACGCAGCCGGAGTGCGACTGGCTGACCGAGAAAATTGGATATGAGCGGCTAATCGAGCTCACCTGCAATCCGGCGCTGCCCAACTTCACCCTGACCAAGCTGCTGTGGGTCAAGACGCATGAGCCGGAGATCTTCGCCAAGATCCGCCACATCATGTGCCCCAAGGACTACGTGCGCTACCGGCTCACGGGTGAGTTCGCGATCGACGTGCAGGAGGCCTCGGGCACGCTGCTGCTGGACGTAACCCACCGTCGCTGGTCGAAGGAAGTCGCGGAGGCTGCGGGGATTCCTGAGAGCTGGCTGCCGAAGGTGTATGAGTCGCCGGAGATCTGCGCGCGCATCAGCGAGACGGCGGCCGGGCTGACGGGATTGGACGCCGGAACGCCGGTGGTCGCCGGGGCTGGGGACCAGGGTGCGGGCGCAGTAGGGATGGGAATTCTGCAGCCGGGCTCGGTGTCGGCCACGATCGGGACTTCGGGCGTGGTGTTTGCAGCGACGGCAGAACCGACCAAGGACCCGAAGGGCCGGCTGCACACTTTCTGCCATGCCGTGCCGGGATTGTGGCACGTGATGGGGGTGACGCAATCGGCGGGACTCTCGCTCAGTTGGCTGAAGGAGACGTTTTTCGCTCGGCAATCGTATGACGCGCTCACTGATGACGCGGCCAAGGTGCCGGCGGGGAGTGAAGGCCTGGAGTGGGCGCCGTACCTGCTCGGCGAACGCACGCCGCATCTCGATCCGGAAGTGCGGGCCGCGTTTGCGGGCATCAGCACGATTCATACGGCCGCCCATTTTGTCCGCGCGGTACTGGAAGGGGTGGCGTACTCGCTCGAGGATACGTTCACGCTGTTTGCGGAACTGGGGATTCCGGTGAGGGGGATCCGGCTGGGCGGGGGCGGCGCGCGCGGCCCGCTGTGGCGGCGCATCCAGGCGGGGGTGTACGGGCATGCGGTGGAGATCCTGACGGCCGAGGAGGGCGGGGCGTTCGGTTGCGCGCTGATGGCGGGCGTAGGGGCGGGCCACTGGGCCACTCTGGACGAGGCGTGCGGACAGGCCATCGAGGTGGCGCAGCGCATTGAACCCGATCCGGCCGACGTAGCTGCCTACAAGGATGGATATGCGCAGTGGCGCAAGCTGTATCCGGCGTTGCGGACTTTGCGGTAGTGGGAGATTAGGGCGGGAGCGACCATTTTTGATCTTTTGGGGCGGATTTTTGATCATTTGTGCCTGAAATGATTAAATCGTCATATACATTCTCGGTGGAGATGCTGTAGCCTTTCATGCAAATTGCAGTTGCATGAGAGGGTATATGCGTCTCCGTTTTGCTTTGGCCCCTTGGATATTTGTGTGCGCCGCCGGCGCCGTTGCACAACCCTCGGCTGCACCGAGTTGCGCGGATCTTCACCTGGTGCCCGCGGTTCGGGAATGCACGGCAGTGAAGGTGATTCCCATTGGAACCGCCGGATTGCGAATCGTAAGCGAGAAAAACGCGGAAGACGAGTTTACGACCAAAGATCTGGAGCTTTGGCTGGGAAATCGCGGCATCAAGCACGGCCTTGAGAACGGCACCGCCATTCGATTTGAGCGCGTCAGCGGGGAACGCGCGAAGGAACTCTCCTCGAAGTCCGAAGAAGCCTATGGGATCGCGCCGGCTTCCGGGGGTTTGACGGTGACGGCCGCGACGGGCGCGGGGATTTTCTACGGCGCGCAGACGGTGAAGCAACTGATCCGCGGATCGGGCAAAGATACAGTGCTTCTGGTTCCTACGCTTCGTGACTGGCCGGCGATGGCGCATCGCGGGCTGTCCGATGACTGGTCACGCGGGCCGCTGCCGAATATGGAATTCGTCAAGCGCGAAATCCGCACCCTTGCGGAATACAAGTACAACATCTTTTCGCCCTACTTCGAACACACTTTTGCTTATGCGAGCACGCCGGTGGCCGCGTTTCCCGGCGGGGCGATGACGCCGGACGAAGCCAGGGAGATGGTCGCCTATGCCGCGAAGTATCACATCACGGTGATCCCCGAGCAGGAAGCATTCGGACATCTGCATCATGTGTTCAAGTTCGAGGAGTATTCACCGCTCGGCGAAACGCCGCACGGCCATGTGCTGGCGCCGGGTGATCCAGGCACGCTGCCGCTGATCGCGGGCTGGTTTGGCGAACTGGCCAAGGTGTTTCCCGGTCCCTACGCGCACATCGGCGCGGATGAAACCGCGGAACTGGGCCTCGGCCGGACGCGCGATGAGGTTAAACAGCAGGGCCTGGGCAAGGTCTATCTCGGCTTTCTGACCAGGATTCACGACACGCTCGCACCCAACAACAAGCGCCTTCTTTTCTGGGGCGACATCGCTGAGAATCAGCCCGAACTTGTCGGCACCCTGCCCAAGGACATGATTGCCGTGCCCTGGCACTACGACGCCCAGCCCGAATTCACCAAGGCCATTGAGCCCTTCACCAAGGCCGGCCTCGAGACCTGGGTGGCGCCGGGGGTGAACAACTGGAATCGTCTGTATCCCAACAACAATGAAGCATTGGGGAATATCCGGGCCTTTGTGCGTGACGGCCAGAAGCTGGGCTCGACGGGGATGCTGAACACGGTGTGGAACGACGATGGCGAAGGCATCTTCGACGAGAACTGGTTTGGGGTGTTGTTCGGCGCAGCAGCGGGGTGGCAGCAGGGCGAGAGCAAAGAGTCCGCGTTTACTGATTCGTACGGGCTGGCTTTTCACGGCGATGCAACGGGCAAAATCAGCCAGGCGCAAAGCGAGTTGATGGCGGCGCACAAGTTGCTCAAGGCGGCCGATCTTGAAGATGCGCAGGATGCTTATTTCTGGATCGATCCATTTTCGCCGGCCGGCCAGCGGCTGGCCGTGAAGATCAGGCCGACATTGAAAGATCTGCGGCTGCATGCGGAAAAGGCGATTGCGCTGCTCGCGGAAGCCCGCGCCGCAGCCCGAAGCGAGCATCGAGAACTGGCCAACCCCGAGGCACTGGACGCGCTGGAGTTGGGCGCGCGGCGCATCGACTTTGTGGGGCTCAAATTCCAGAATGCCGACGAGTGCGTTTCGCTCTACAACCAGGCGCTTACCATGGCAGGGGACAAGAGCCGGGCGGATGAAGTGGGCAACATCCTCGAAACCATTGGGTCGAACAATGGGCGGCTGCAGGATATCCGCGATGGGTATGCGCAGCTGGGCGGACTCTTTCGGCAAGCGTGGCTGCGCGTGAACCGGCCGTATTGGCTGGAGATCAACGAGGCGCGCTATGACAGGGCCGCGCAGTTGTGGGTCGATCGCGGGGAACGCTGGGGGCTGGTGGAGGAGCAGTGGTTCGACAAGCATACGCTGCCGTCGGCCTCGGAGGCGGGACTGCCGGTAGCGGCGCACTAATGACATCCCGGCCGGATGGGCCGATGCCTTGATCGAAATGCCCTCTATCGCGGCGGAAGTCCGCAGTAGGATGAGGAAGACGAGGAAGGCCCATTGGCTGACGAACCGAGATTGGAGCCTCAGGACGGGTGGCTCGAAGACAGAATTGAATCCACCGTGCACGGCGAGAATGCCTCAATCCTGCGCGACGGCACGGGGCTTCGGCTGGACCGCAAGGGTCAGTTCATTCGCCTGCAGTTCGTCAATGTCTTTGTGCGCGACCAGGAGAGAAGCCTGAGGTTTTTTGTCGATCAACTTGGCTTTGA
>DASXGD010000482.1:0-5620 GCA_036489245.1 Occallatibacter sp.
TATGTCGATGTCGAGGGCGGAACCGTAAACCGTCTCCGCGACGCGCTCGCGCCTCTGCCCTCCGCCCAGGCGGTCTGGATCGCCGCGCGCCAATCCGCCCGCCCGGCTCTCGCTCGCGAATTCGGCCTTATCGTCGCCCGCTCCGTGCGCGCCTTTGGATTCAACACCACCCTGGCCCCGGTCGTCGATCTTGCCCTGCCCGAATCCGTCGAGGTCATGGGAACGCGCTCCGTCGCTCCCAATCCCGCCGAAGTGGTCCAATTCGCTCGCGAGTTTCTTGCCGGCATTGCCGCGCAGAATGTCATCAGCTGCGGCAAGCACTTTCCCGGCCTCGGTGGCACGGCCAGCGACACCCATTTTGAAACCCCGGAAATCCCTCGCGCCTGGGATGACCTCTGGCAGCAGGACCTCGCCCCCTATCGCGAACTGCATGCCGCCATGCCCATCGTGATGACCAATCACGCCGCCTATCCCCACACCCCGGGCAAAGACATGCCCGCCAGCGCCTCGCGCTTCTGGATCACCACCGTGCTCCGCAATCGGATCGGTTACAAGGGCATCATCCTTTCCGACGATCTGGAGATGGGCGGCATCCTCAAGTTCCTTCCCGTCGATGAAGCCGCCGTCGCCGCCATTCGCGCCGGCTCAGACCTCGTCGAGATTTGCCACAGCGCCGAGTTGATCCTCCGCACCTACGAAGCTCTCCTCGCCGAAGGCGAGCGATCCGCCGCCTTCCGCAAGCTCCTCCTGGCTCGATCCGCCGAGAGTGCGCGCAAGCGGGCCAGGGTGTACGAAGCCCCCGTTCCGCCGCGGCTCACCTCAAAGCAGTTTGAAAAACTGCAGGCCGACATCGAGCGCTTCCGTGATATTGTTTCGGCCACGACTCCTCAGGCCGATGCCGTGGCTCCGCGCGCTACCGCTCCGGCGGAAACCTCATGACCTCCTTGAGTCCGTGAACTCGGTCATCAATTTGGGTGCCCCATCCTAACGACGACTTTGTTTTTTGTCGTTAGGGTGGGAAAGCACAAACCCCAACCAACCTCCATCATCGGGAGTCCACCGTAAATGAACGTAGCCGGAATCATGAGCGGAACTTCAGCCGACGGCATCGATGTAGCCATCGTCCGCATCACCCCGGCCCGCGCGCAAACCAGGGCCGCCCGGCCGACGCTTACTCTCCTCGCCCACGAAGGCTTTCCCTATCCCGCCGCCCTCCGCCGCGCCGTTCTCGCCGCCATGAATGCCCAAACCATCTCCACCGCCGAACTGGCGCGCCTCAACTGGCGTCTCGGCCTCGCCTACGCTGAATCGGTCCGCGCCATCCTGAAGAAACATCGCATCAAGCTCGACCTGATCGGCTGCCACGGCCAGACTCTCTATCACCAGGCGCGCCCCGCTGCTTACGCCGGCCGCACCTTCTCCTGCACCTGGCAACTCGGTGAGCCCTCCGCCATCGCCTCGGCAACCGGCGTTCCCGTTGTCTCCAACTTTCGCCCCGCGGACATGTTCGCCGGCGGCCAGGGAGCGCCTCTGGTGTCCATGCTCGACTATGTCCTCTTCGCGGATACAAAACGCGTCCGCATCCTGCAGAACATCGGCGGCATCGCCAACCTCACCGCCATTCCCGCCCGCGCCACTCCCGCCGCGCTCGTCGCTTTCGACACCGGCCCCGGCAACATGATCATCGACGCCCTAACGCAAATCCTCTTCAACAAACCCTTCGATCGCAATGGCGCGCTGGCCGCTCGCGGCCGCGTCTTCGCACCCGCACTGAAGTCCGCCTTGCGCGATCCCTTTTTCCGTCTCCCCCCGCCACGTACCGCCGGCCGCGAACAATTCGGCCGCGAATTCGCCGCCGTATTCCTGTCCAACTGCCGAAAGATCAGCCGCAACCCCGAAGATGCAATCGCTACGGCCACCGCGCTCACCGCCGAATCCATCGCGCGAAGTTACGAGCAGTTCGTCATGCCTCTCATGAAAACCCGCGCCGTCGATTACATCGTTTCGGGAGGCGGCGCGCGCAATCGCACGCTGATGTCCATGCTCGCCTGCCACCTTGAGCCGCTCGGCTGCACGGTCTCCGCCAGCGCCGAATTCGGCCTCCCTGTTGAAGCCAAGGAAGCCGCCGCCTTCGCTCTCCTCGCCTGGCAAACGTGGCATCATCTGCCCGGCAATGTCCCCGCAGCCACCGGCGCCGCCCGCCCCGCCATCCTCGGCCAGGTCACCTATGTTTAATGTTCTGCCTCCGCATTTCGCATCTCCAAAGCACTGTCATCCTGAGCGGAGGTCGCCGCCGCGACCGAAGTCGAAGGACCCGCGGTTCCCGCGGCTGGTATCGCATGAACTTCTCGTTCACACCGCGAGATTCTCCCCGCATTTCATCCTGGCTTTGTTCGTGTTTTTCACCGCCTGCCGTTCCCCCCAGCACGATCCCAACACGGTCGTCTTCCTCATCGACAGCAGTCCAACCAGCCTCGATCCCCGCATCGGCACCGACGGCCAGTCGGAACACATCGCCGAGCTGATCTTTGATGGCCTCGTAGCACACGATGTGAACTTCCACTTCACCCCCGCCCTCGCCCAGAGCTGGGATCAACCCGACCCCAGTACCCTCATCTTCCACCTGCGTGAAGGCATAAGCTTCCACGACGGCCGGCCCCTGACCTCCTGCGACGTGGTCTGGACCATCCACTCCATGCTTGACGGAACCGTCATCTCGCCCAAGGCCGCGACCTACGCCTCTGTCGAATCAATCGAAGCTCCCGATGCGCGCACCGTCATCTTCCACCTCAAGCATCCCGACAACTTCCTCCTCAGGAACCTTTCCACCGACGCCATGGGCATCGTGCCCAAGGGCAGCGGCCGCGATTTCTGGCGCCATCCCGTCGGCACCGGCCCGTTCCGCTTCGTCAGCCAGCAAATCGACCAGGACGTCGTCCTTGAGCGCAATCCGGCCAGCTGGGGGCAATCTCCAAAGCTTGATCGTGTCCGCTTCGCCGTCGTTCCCGACTCCATCACCCAATCCCTCGAACTTGAAAAGGGCTCCGGCGACGTGGCCGTCAATTCCGTGCCCATGGACTCCCTGCACGTGCTCGGCCAGCGCCCCAACCTCCAGATCGACGCCTCCGGAGGCACGCAGATCCAATACGTCGCCTTCAACCTGCGCGACCCGCTGCTCCAGGATTCCCGCGTCCGCCAGGCCATCTCCTGCGCTATTGACCGCGATCTGATCATCAAGTCGCTCATGGACGGCTACGCTCGCCCCGCGCAAAGCATGCTGCCGGCGACTCACTGGGCCTTCACCAGCAATGTTCCCCGCTTCGATTACGATCCCGCTCGCGCCGCGCGCCTTCTTGATGAATCCGGCCACCCCGCCGGACCCGGCGGCATCCGCTTTCACATAACCATGAAAACCAGCACCGACGAAGGAACCCGCCTCCTCGCCGCCGTTCTTCAGCAACAGTTGGCGCGCGTCGGCATCGCCCTCGATCTGCGTAGTTATGAGTTCGCCACCTTTTATGCCGACATCACTCGCGGAGCATTTCAGATGTACTCCCTGCGCTGGATCGGCGGCAACGAACAGCCCGATATCTTCAGCTACGCCTTCTCCACCGCCCGCTTTTCCCCCAAGGGAGCCAACCGCGGCCACTACTCCAATCCCAGGCTCGATTCGTTGCTCGACGACGCCGCCGAGGATCCCGATCAATCCCGCCGCCGCGCCGACTATGTCCAGGCGCAGCAGATCCTGGCCGCCGATCTTCCCTCCATTAATCTCTGGTACCGCGACACCGTCATCGTCCACAACAAGCGGCTAACCCACATCGTTCCCACCCCCTCCGGAAGTTATTCCTTCCTCGAATCCGCCCAGCTGACACCATAAACTGCCTTTTCCGCCAATTAAATGAACCACATCCTTCCCGGCGCCTCGCGTCCCGCAGCTTGAACCGCACTTTCAACCTTTTGGCGGACTGTCTCGTCTACCCGAAGGAAGAGGAAAGAAGCAAACACGCCCGCTTCCGCTGAGCTCAATTGACTATGAATCGCAAGATACATATCCCGATTACATTTGCTGTCGCCCTGTTGGCCCTGGCCTGGTTTTCGGGCGCCGCATCGGCCCGGGCCCAGGCTCCCGCGCGGTTTGTCGGATCGGTCACCGCCATTAGCGGCACCTCCGTCACCGTGAAAACCGACATCGGCGACCAGCGGCAATTCGACATCCCCGCCGACGCGACCATCAAGCGCATCGAACCGGGTGAGAAAGATCTCAGCAAGGCGGCTGCCATGGCCTTTAGCGATCTGGCCGTCGGCGATCGCATCCTGGTGAAGCTCGCGCCTGACTCCTCCACGCCCACGGCCGCACAAATTATTGCCGTCAAGCAGGAAGACCTGGCAAAAAAGCAGCAGAAGGACCGTGAAGACTGGCAGCGCCGCGGAGTCGGAGGCCTGGTCAAAACCGTTGATGCCGCCAGCGGAACCATCTCCCTCACCGCGGGTGCTGGTGCAACCGCGAAGACCGTAACCGTGAACACCACCAAGGCCACTGTCCTCAAGCGTTACGCGGCTGACTCGGTCCGCTTCGATCAGGCGCAGCCCGCGCCTATCGATGCCATCCACTCCGGCGACCAGCTGCGCGCGCGCGGCGACAAAAACGCCGATGGAACCGAGATCACCGCGGAAGAAGTCGTCTCCGGAAGCTTCCGCAACATTTCGGGAACCATCTCCTCGATCGATCCCGCGACTTCAACCCTGGTCATCAAGGATCTGGCAACCAAGAAGCAGGTGAACGTCCGCATTACATCGGACGCGCAGATGCGCCGGCTCCCCGATCGCATGGCGCAGATGCTCGCCACGCGTTTGAAAGGTGGCGCGGCCGGATCGGGCGGCGGACCCGGTGCAGCCGGACAAGCCGCAGCGGGAGCAGGACCAGCCGGCCCCGGCGCAGGCGCGACCCCTCCTGGCGGGCCCTCGGCACCGCCCGCATCCGGTCCCCCGCAGCAACACAACTGGAGCGGCGGCGGTGGCCCTGGCGGAGCCCCGAATGGTCCGGGCGGCGGAGCCGCTGCAGGCGCATGGTCGGGCCAGGGTGGCGGTGGCGGCGATCCCCAGCAGATGCTCAATCGCGCCCCCGCAATTCAGCTTGCCGATTTGCAGAAGGGCGAAGCCGTCATGATTGTCTCCACCGAGGGCGCCGGCGACGTCACCGCCGTCACCCTCTTAGCCGGGGTCGAGCCGCTGTTGCAGGCCCCTGCGGCCAGCCAGAACCTGCTTTCCAACTGGAGCATGGGCTCCGGCGGCGGGGCTGAAGGCGCGGCTACACCCTGAAGTTCAAACCGCAAAGGCGATCGGGCGGCAACGCACCACCGGGTTAACAGAAGAAGAGGAACACGTGTACTCAAGACTTCATTGCTTTATTCATTTGGCGATTGCTGCTGCCCTCGCGCTGGCCGCGCTCGCGGCCTCGGGGCAGGCGCCTGCCGCTCCCCGTTCCGCTTCCCCCGCGATTCAGACACCTGCCCCGCCCGCTCAACTTTCCGTTCCCGCAAGTACAGTTACGGTACGCGGTCACATCACCGATCAGACTGGAGCCCTCATTCCCGGCGCGAAGATCACTATCTCCAGT
>DASXGD010000444.1:0-2305 GCA_036489245.1 Occallatibacter sp.
CTGGGTGAACACGGCGTCAACATTGCCAACTTTGCGCTGGGGCGCGACCGCTCCGGCGTACAGCCGGTCAAGGCGCTCGCGGTGGTGCAGGTGGACGCGCCCGTCTCGCAGGAGGTTCTGCAGGCTCTTACGCAGATCGAAGCACTGCTGGAGGCGAAACTCGTCCGGCTGCCGGAAACGAAGGGCTAGCCCGCATTTCTCACGCCTAGTTTTTGGTAAGGATTTGCAGGAACAAGAAAAGTGATTGGAAAGGCCGCCTTTTCATGGCATAACTGCGTTGTCGAGACGTAGTTTTGGCCGAAGAAGGGCGGCCTTTCTAATGACAGAGTGTAGCCAAGAATCGTTCTCCTTTGCACCCCATTTTTCGCGCCGCGTGGAAGCCGGTTTCAGCGCTGGCCAGGTATCGACCGATGGCGGGGCTTTGCTGCTGCGCCAGGTGGATTGCAAGGTCAAGCTGCTGGAGCGTCTGGCGGCCTGCTTCCGCGACGGCCGTAACCCGGAGCGGGTCGAGCACCCGCTATCGGAGATGCTCTCGCAGCGCATCTATGGGCTGGCTCTGGGTTACGAGGACCTGAACGATCATGAGCAGTTGCGCGCCGATCCGGTGTTCGGCCTGCTGAGCGGCCGACGCCAACTGGACCAGCCGCTGGCCGGCAAGAGCACGCTCAACCGGCTGGAACTGGTGGGCCGCACCGGACGCTATCACAAGATCGGCTACTCGGCCGAGGCCATCGACCGGCTGCTGGCGGATCTGTACGTCGAGTCGCACGCCGCCATGCCCGAGCAGATCGTGCTCGATCTGGATGCCACCGATATCCCGCTCTACGGGCGCCAGCCGGAGCGCTTCTTCCACGGCTACTACGACAGCTACTGTTATCTGCCGCTGTACATCTTCGCCGGCGACCAGCTGTTGTGCGCGCGGCTCCGGCCGGCCAATCAGGATGCGGCTTCCGGCTCGGTCGAGGAAGTGGCGCGCATCGTGGCCCAGTTGCGGCAGCGCTGGCCGGAAGTGAAGATCGTGCTGCGCGCCGACTCCGGCTTCTGCCGCGAGGAGCTGATGGCCTGGTGCCAAGCCAATCATGTCGACTACCTGTTCGGACTGGCGCGCAACAGCAGACTGGCGAAGGTCATCGGCGCTCAGATGCACCAGGCACGGCTCCAGCATCAGAGCACGGGCAAGGCAGCCCGGGTGTTCGCCGAGTTCCAGTACCAGACGAAAAAGAGCTGGTCGCGCGCCCGTCGTGTGGTGGCCAAGGCCGAGTATCTGGACAAGGGCGAGAACCCGCGCTTCGTGGTCACTTCGTTGCTGGCCGAGCAGTGGCCGGCGCAGGACCTATATGAGAAGTTTTACTGTGCCCGCGGAGAGATGGAGAACCGGATCAAAGAACAGATGTGCCTGTTCGCTGACCGGCTCTCCACCGATGAAATGCGCGGCAACCAGTTGCGGCTCTACTTCTCGGCGCTGGCTTACACGTTGGTCGAAGCCTTGCGCCGGCTGGCGCTGAAAGGCACCGACTGGGCGCAGGCGCAGGTCGACACGATCCGCCTGAAGCTGTTCAAAATCGGCGCCATCGTACGCATCAGCGTGCGCCGCATCGTGCTCCAGATGAGTTCGGCCTACCCTTGGAAAGACCTCTACGCGCAAGCCTTCCACGCCCTGCGCTGCTGACTGGCGAGCTCAACTTCGACAACCGAGCTTCCATCCACGCCCAACTGATGGGGCTTAATCAAACTACGCCCAAATCCGATCCTGAGCATCGCCTGGGAAACTCTGCGCAGCTCTTAAACGCTCTGCTCGACTCCGCCCAAGGCAATCAATGCCCATCTCAAACCGAAAATGCCCCTCTCATCCGAAATCAAAGCGACTGTGAGAAATGCGGGCTAGACCATTTTCTGCGTTGGTGTGTCCGGTCCCGCGGAGCACCTGCTGTTGCCTTCCTCTTCGCTTTTGCTCTTGCCTTTCTTGCTGTCATTCCCGCAGGGAATCTGCTGTTGGCCGGCTACCGGATGCACCTCCCCAGAAAACGCCGTTGCGCCGGGACCGCGGGAGACTGGCCGGGTCTCCTGCCCCGGCCCGGTCCAAACCCGCCCTCAAGCGGAAATTCTCTTGTCCTGATCGCACCCCGGCTTCCGCGCCCTGAACCGGAACGCGAACGGATTCACATCCACCCGCACCCCCTCAAAGCCGGCCGCGGACAACCGCTCGGCAAACGTCGCCGGCTCCACCACCGTCAGCGTGTCAAAGGCATGCAGCAGCCTGAAGAGGCGCCCCTTCCGCGTATCCGTCCCCGCAAACAGCCCGCCC
>DASXGD010000511.1:0-7452 GCA_036489245.1 Occallatibacter sp.
AGTGCTCTTCCTGTGGCACAAGGACAAGCGGGCCGACTATGAAGAAATCCTGGAACGGGCGCGGCATGGGCTCACCCTGGAACTGGCGCACACCATTTACTTCGATTCGCCTGAATGGCCGGCGCTGCTCGACGCGCCGGGGCGTTTGCCGGACCGAGTCGACGTGATGGACGTGGCCAACATCCAGTACACCAGCGGAACCACGGGATTGCCGAAGGGCGTCCTGCTGACCCATCACAACGTGGTCAACAACGGACAGTTCCTGGCCCAGGGATTTCACTATACCGAGCAGGATCGGATCTGCGTCCCCGTGCCGCTGTTTCACTGTTTCGGCTGCGTGATCGGAACCATGTCCGCCGTGAACTCGGGGGCGGCCATCCTGCTTCCCAACTGGACGTTCGATGCGCGCGCCGTATTGCAGACGGTGCATGAAGAGCGAGCCACCTCGGTGTATGGCGTTCCGGCGATGTATGTGGCAGAACTTGGGCTCCCGGATTTTGCGGGATTCGATCTCACCAGCCTGCGCACCGGCATGATGAGTGGCGCGCCCTGCCCCATTGAATTGATGAAGCGCGTGCTCAACGAGATGCACATCCGAGAACTCGTCATCGCCTACGGCCAGACGGAGACATCGCCGGTAGTCACAATGAGCGATGCCGGTGACTCGATCGAGGTTCGCGTCAATACGGTCGGCCGCGCCATGCCCCAGACTGGAATCAAAGTCATGTCGGCGGCTACCGGAGAGACACTTCTCCACGGAGAGCAGGGCGAGATCTGCGTCAGCGGATACGCCTTGATGAGGGGCTACGACGGCGATCCGGAAGGCACCGCCCTCGTGATTCAACCCGACGGCTGGCTCAAGACAGGCGACCTCGGCGTGATGCGCGAAGACGGATGCCTCCGCATTACCGGCCGGTCGCGCGACGTGATCATTCGCGGCGGCGAAAACATCTATCCCCGTGAAGTGGAGGAGTTTCTCTACACCCACCCCAAGATCGGGGAGGTGCAGGTGGTGGGGATTCCCAATGAACGCCTGGGCGAGATCGTGGCGGCGTGGGTGCGCCTGCGGCCCGGACAGGAAGCGACGGAAGAGGAGATTCGCCACTGGTGTGAAGGCCAGATCGCGTATTACAAGATCCCCGAGCATATCCGCTTCGTGGACGATTTTCCCGCCACGCTTTCAGGAAAGATCCAGAAGTACAAGATTCGCGAATTTGAGATTGAGGCGCGGGGGCTCGAGTCGGTAGCCAGGGCCGCAACAGCGTAGAGACAACCTGGTCCGGCGGGGGTCTTTCCGGCGGAAGCCGAACATCTCGCCGCTTTGAAGCATAACCGGGACAGAAGATCAGTTGAAGTTGGCAGGAACCGCGACCGGCTCCTGGAAACCTGGGCCGGCGGAGAGTTCCGGCTCGACGACGGCGGTGGCGCGTTGCACAACGACGACGGTGATATCGTCCTGCTGCCCGAATCGGCGGGCGCTGTCGGCAATGTCGCTGGCCGGATGCATGGCCAGCGCGCGGCTGCGTTCAAAACCGAAAAGTTCACCCTTCGGGTTTTGTGCTTCCACCACGCCGTCGGAGAGGAAGGTCAGGCGGCAGCCGGCGGGAAGATGGAAATGTGACGTCTCGTACACGGCACCGGCCGCGACTCCGAGGGGAAGTGCGCCAGGCAACTCGATCTCTTCGCCATCGAGATAAGGCGCTAGATGCCCGGCATTGGCGATAGCCACCGCACCATCCGCGGTGATATGGGCGGCGGCGGCGGTGGAGAAGCCGCCTCCGGCTTTGCCGACCAGGCGCTCATTGAGATTGCCAAGGATCTCAGCGGGATCCGAGGTGTAGTCGGCGATACCACGGATCGCTCCCACAAGAACGGAGACAAGCATGGCGGCGGGAAGCCCTTTTCCGGCCACATCGCCCACCACCAGGAGCATGCCCCCGTCGCCCGCGGGAAGGACCTGGAAAAAGTCCCCGCCAACCTGTTGCGCGGGCTGGTAGACAGAGTCGATTTTGAATCCCGAAAGCATGCAGGGGCGCTCGGGAACGAGCACCTGCTGGACCTGCTGCGCAGCCTCGAGTTCAGCTTCAATCTGCGCCTGCCGGCGGCTCATGGTCGAAGAGCGAAGGATCATGATCGCGGCCAGAGAGAGCGAGCACAGGATCCCCGAAACGCTGTCGAGCGAAACCGAAAAGGGACCGAGAGGATAACGATCGATCAGGTTGATTCCGCGGATCGCGGCATCGCGGCACGCGGAAAACTCGAACATCGCGGCCAAAACCACCTCGGCGTAGATGTACAGGCTGAAAAGAATGCTCGGGATGAGGAGAATGCCTGCCTCGCGATTTCCGCGGCGCCAATGAATGGTGAGCACGATGGGAACCACCACCGACAGCAGGGCGATGAAAGGAAGATTGATGAAGGGCGAGAGCCAGGTGGGAAGATTGAAATAGAGCCCTTGCAGGAAGCTGAGGAAATTCAGGATGCCGGCAAACACCAGGAAGATCCGCCAGCGCCACCCGATCCGCTGATGAACAAAGGAGAAGTACAGCGACGCCCAGAGGAATGGAGACGCCACGCGGGGCAGGTTGCTCATCAACTGCGAAAAGGCGGGAAGATTCCGAAACGCGGAGAGAACGGGAAAGGGCGACTCTAGAAGAGTCAGGGCTCCAACAGCAAAAATCCAGATATATTCTGACCGGCAGCGCTGGGAAACGAACAGGGCAAGAGCTACGAATCCCAGAGAAATCAGCAGGAGCCGATCAAACCAGCTCACGGCATTTTCGCCGATGATCGAGAGCCAGTTATCTCTATAGAGCGTGTTGTATTGTCCGATTTTAAGATTGGTGGCGTAAAACCCGGGATCCTGTACTGTAGCCCATTCAGAGTCGGTGATGTGAACCCGCATGGCGATGACAAGAGAGCCGTTCGCGACCATGCGATCGGGAATCCGGGTCAGAATCCAGGCATTCGCGGAATAAGGCTTGAAGGGATCGACCTTTCCCGACGCGATCAACCGCTCTCCATTCACGTAGATTTCAAACGCACGCGAGATGTTCCGCGCACTGAGGGCGAGTCCCGTCACCGTCGGGTCGGTTTTGACGTGAAGCCGGTACCACACCACCACCGTCTGGGAACACGCCCGGGTGATGGGGTCATACGGCTGGAACCGGATCCAGGAGGAGTCGTCGAAGTCGGGACGTGCATAAGCGGGATTGTCGCCCGGACTCACCAGCCACGTCATGTCGAGAAACCGCGGCTCGCGCAAGCTGGTAATATCGGCCGTCTGCGCCCCGGCCGTGCGCACCCCCGGCACGAATGCCGTGAGCGCCAGGGCGACAAGAAAGAGCCAGCGACGGAACAGCGACCACGGCGATGCCATTAAAACCCAGCCTCCCGGTTTTACGACTTCACCCTACCACCCCGGCTTTGCCTGCGGAGTTGGTATGCAGCGAAGCGTGCGCACCCGCTTGCCAAACGGGCTGGTTATGAAGTCAAACGGATATCAGCCGGCTCGCTGAATCGCCCGGACAGTGCCGCTGTAGCGGCCGAGGAGTGCGTTCCAGCGCACGATGGCGAGTTCCTTCAGCATTTGAAGGCCGTCGCGAAGATAGCTGATGCGAGTGCGAGCGTCGTGCGCCCAGCCAACGGGAACCTCCTGAACGTGGTAGCCGCGGCGAAGGGCGATGAACAGGATCTCGGGATCGAATCCCCAGCGCTCGATGGTTTGAAGCTGGAAGACCGTTTGCGCAGCGGCCCGGGTAAAGGCTTTGAATCCGCATTGGGTGTCGGCGAAGGGCAGGTGCATCACCCAGCGCGTAAGGGCATTGAAACAGCGGCCAAAGAACTGCCGAAACAGTGGCTGGCGGCGGGTTTGACGGCTGGCGGCCAACCACCGAGAGCCGATAGCGATGTCGGCGCCCATTCCGATGGCGGAGAAGAGTCCTTCAGCCTCCTCGATCGGCGAAGACAGGTCGGCATCAGTGAACATCACAATATCCCCGAGGGCGTTGAGGATCCCGGTCCGGACGCTGTAGCCCTTGCCGCAGTTGTACGGATTCTCGATAAGCCGGACTTCGGGAGCCTTGAGCGCGAATTCGCGCACCACCGTCGCGGTATCGTCGCGCGAACCGTCATTGACGACTACGACCTCGGCTGGCCAGTTGTGAGCTCGGATGCATTCCACGACCGACCGCAGGGTGGCGGGAATGCGGTCTCTCTCGTTGTAGGCCGGGATCACGATGCTGTACTTGGGGAACTGCATCATGGGCGTCCTCCCCGGGGGTTGCCTGTAGGCTAGATGCTCCAGCTTCCAGGATCGATTCTGGACATGATAAACGGCTGGACAACGAAGTGTGCAGTTTCATCATCGCGCAATCCCTTTTTCGGCAACTTGCTGATCCACAAAGGCTCCAAATCCACAAGCGACATTCTTTTTCGCTCTCAGGGGCGGGGAATTTGGGTATGCTGTTTGCGGAGGCCAAGACGAAATGACCAAGGCAGACCTGGTGGAAAAAGTGACCCGCCTGGGCGACCTGACTCGCCGCGACGGCGAAGTGATCGTCGAAACCATCTTTGATTCGGTAATTACGGCTCTTCAAGGGGGAGACAAAATCGAGATCCGCGGCTTTGGTTCTTTCCGTATCCGGCAGCGCAATCCGCGTATCGGTCGGAACCCCAAGACCGGTGAGCGCGTGGAGGTTCCAGCCAAACGGGTGCCTTACTTCAAACCGTCAAAGGAACTGCGCGATCTTGTCAATCCAGAAGAGGCGGCCAAGACATCCCTGAGCGGGGAGGCCTGATCCCGTCCAGCGAATCGAGCCATCCCTCGGCTTTGTTTCCTCAGGGCGCACCCCACTTACTATCTCAGCCCATCACATCGAAGCTTCCGGCGGGAATTGTCTGCATCTCGCGCGGAACAGGTCTGCGTGGCCGGATGCACGAGCGTTAACGAATGCCGATCACGCTCATGATGCGTCCGCAGTGGCCTCGCGAGCCGCGATGCGAGAAAAAGAGCTCAGGATGGCAGTGGGTGCAGGCACCTACAAACTGAATGGCATCGGGTTGCAGTCCTGATGCCAGGAGCTGGCGCCGGTTGGCCTCGACCAGATCGAGATGAAGACCCGAACCGGGGGAGGAATGCCCGGGTGCCCGGTGGCTCAGAAACATCAGGGGATACCTGGTGCGCACCGGGTCGGACGAGTCGACCTCCCGAAACAGTTCGGAACCGTAGGTAAACTGTGATTCGAATTCGGAGACCACTTCTTCGCCTACGGCATAGCAGCACTGTCCGACGCCAGGGCCGATGGCGGCCACCAGGTCTTCGGGGTGAGAACCGAATTCAAGGCGCATGCGGCCGATTCCGTTTTCGACAATCCGCCGCACGGTGCCGCGCCACCCGGCGTGGAACGCGGCAACGGCTTTCCGCCGGCGATCGGCGACCAGGACCGGAATGCAATCGGCAGTCTGGATCCCGAGCAAGAGCCCGGACTGGCTGGTCATGTGGCCGTCACCCTTGCAGGGATGCTGCTTGCCAACTACCTCGGCAGAGCCCATGATCGGCCCCTGAGAGACGAGAACGCTGGAATGGATTTGGCGCACCGTGACGAGCGGGGTCGCCGAGGCGCCGCTCACGGCTTCAGTGAGCAACTGGCGGTTGCGAATTACATTGGCTCGGTCGTCTTCAGACGTGAACCCAAGGTTGAGCTCTCCGGCCGCTCCTTCCGCGCAGTAAGCGTGGGTGACGCCGCCGCGACGGGTACTGAAACCATGCCATAGCCATTGAATCTGGTCCCAGCCCGGTACGGGGAACCATTCGACCCCATTGAGAGCGATCGCCGGAACAGGCAGGGTTGGCGAGAGTTCCTGAGGAGATACCGCCTGGAGACGAGGCCGGCGAACTGCGGCTGAAGAAACTTTCCCGCCCCGGCGCCCCGGTCCCGCCCCCTTCGCTGGAGCCTCGCTCTCTCCAATGTCATAATTTGACACATTTTCGGGGGAATTCAGGGGCGTTTCGAGATTCTCGCCGTCCGAATCGTGGCTTTTTGGGGGCGAATCGAGGCGGCGCTTTGGAGAGGACTCGAGCATGCGGATCAATTTTATTCGGAAGGGTGGATTTGATTTTTCAACAAGGAGACACTGCACCGCAATCAGTGCAATATTGCGGAAGTAATTTAAATTGAGCCGGTTGCCAGCATTTGGGAGCAAAGCGTATGGGCCTGCCTTCCGGCAGGCCCGCTTGAGAGGCATTGGTATGGAGGGGGTCCTGGAGGGATTATTGGAGAAGGGGTCCTCTGCAACAAGGACCTTCGAAAAGGAGAGAAACGCCTACCTTGGAAGGGCCATAATTCGGGGAAGCCTCTGCTTATTACCCGATTGGACGCCTGCTCTCTCGAAATGGTTGCTCAATTTATTTTCTGATTCTTTTGCCGATTGACTTTGCGCAAACTCGGGTTCCGAATCGGGAATATCATGCGGCGGATGGAGCGGGGGGTGGACGACGCGACCCCACTTCGCGGCGAAATCAAACCAGCGTACACTTTCATTTTAAGTGAAACGTTGGCATTATTTCGCACTGGCCGCGGTCGTGGTGGTTGGATCCCTCGCGTACACTCGCCGGGACATTGTCGCCAGACTCTGGCAACGCGGCACCGCTTCCGACTCGGATGCCGGACGGTCGCTGCGCGGGCGGTGGCGCACCGTTGACCGTGCCGGCGACGGCTTCAAAATCAACTTGCCCGGCGATCCCAAGGATCTGCAGGTACCCGCCTATAACGAATCGGGAGGCTCTGAGCCGGTCCACATGCTGATGGCCGCTCCCAACGCCGACTCCACATTTGCGATTACCTGGCAGGACAACCCTCCCGTGATGCGGATCAGTAGTCACGAGCCGGAGCGGACACTCAATGCGGCCCGGGACGGGATGCTAGTACGCACGCAAACCATGATGGTCAGCCAGTTGCTGTCGAATCAGCACGGCAACCCCACCATGGATGTCCTGGCGCGCAACGTCCAGGGGGGAATCCTGAACGCCCGGCTAGTCTGCGCAGGAAACCGGCTCTATATCATGATGGCGCTTTTCAACTCCGCCGATGCCGCGCAGGATCAGGATGTGTCCCGTTTCTTCGATTCGTTCTCTCCCTCCGTATCATCCGCGATTCCCGAAACGATGCCGTTTGCTTCCCATCCCGATGCAAAAGGCAGACCGAACCGCACCGTGCTGCAACGGTGAAGGACTATCGCGGCCACCCTTGCTCGCCGGTGTGGTACCTCGCACGAGGGCTTAGCTGAAGCCCAGCACAGGATGCGGCGTGTAGGGTTCCTCCAATGCCTTGATTTCTCCGGGTTCAAGGCGAAGAGCAAGAGCCGCAACCGCGTCCTCAAGATGGTGTGGTTTGGTGGCGCCGACAATGGGGGCGGTGACCGCGGGTTTGCTGAGCAGCCACGCCAGGGCGA
>DASXGD010000544.1:0-5323 GCA_036489245.1 Occallatibacter sp.
TACTTTGGCGCCTCGGTGTACGACGATCCGGCGGTGTATGCAAAGAGCTCGGCGATCAGCTACATCAAGCAGGTGAAGACGCCGACGCTGGTGGTGGTGGGCGATCGTGACGGGGAGTGTCCGGCGCCGCAGTCGTTCGAATTCTGGCACGCCCTGCGGGACCAGCGTGTGCCCACGCAGCTGGTCGTCTATCCAAATGAGGGACACGGGTTTGTTGACCCCGCCCATCGGCGCGATGTGATGGATCGGGCAGCGGAGTGGTTTGCTCGATATATGCCGGAACGAGGAACAGCCAGTAAGGAGCGGGGAATGGGGAATACGGAATAGGGCCAGGTTGGCTTTCCATCGCGTGCGGAGAGAGTCTATGAAGAGGGATCCCGAGAGCCCGCCGGTAGGCCGCCGGGCCACCTCGTCCTGATACACTTTTCTTTGGAGAACAAAGAGCATGTCGACCGGCCGACTCGTGCCCAATCGCGCCGGACGCCTGAGCGCATTTGCCCCAGGCAGGCCTCACCGGGGCGTGCCGGCGGTTAACATTCAACTCCAAATTTCTGATGTTCTTTGATGAGACCGTTCCACGCTGGGGAAAGGTGGGACGGGGAGGATTCATGCGGCGGTTTTTGACGCTTGTCTGTCTGCTGTTTCTAGCGCTCCCGGCGGGAATCACGATCTCCGGATGTTATCGCAACCCTGCCGGCAACTATTGCAATGGCCTGGGATACGGACTGAAGGTGACCGAGGTTGCGACCATTACGATGCAGCCCGAGACCACGGGCCTGTCGATGGCGTTCGGCCAGACACGGCAAGTCTCTACGCCGACTGCCGCGACCTGTAAAGGCACCACCGCCTCGGTGGCGAGCTATACGTACGGCACGACCAACAACAAGCTGGTGGATGTTTCGCCCAGCGGCAATATCTGCGCCGGCACCTGGAACCGCAACTCGGGCGGCGGAATCGCCGATTTCACCATTTGCAATTATCCCAGCCCGCTGCCCAGCACCGGCGGTCTCCCGTTCTCGGTCGGCTATCTTACCGCCTCGGCAAATTCTGTCACTTCCAATCCGGTTGCTGTGTATGTGCATTCCCAGGTGAGTTCCATATCTCTTGTGGGGCCGCAGCAGTGTCTTTCCCAGACGCAATTGGCGCAGCTTGATGCCCAGGCCTGCTACAGCAGCAACGGAACCCAGTTCCTGATGTGTGCGCCCTCCACCGTGACCAGCGCGAGTTATGCCTGCCCGCTGGCGCCGGGCGTGACCTCGGTTCCCAACTGCAGCCAGGCCATCGGCACCCTGGCCTATACGCCGGGTACCGCTACGGTTGCGACCATTAATCCCATTACTAACCAGATCACTGCGCAAAACCCGGGCACGACCGTGATCACGGCATCGATTGCGGGTTCGGGATCGGCGGCCGGCTACTTCTCCACCTGCCCGCCGCAATCCATTTCGCTCACCCTGAACGGAGGGACTACAGGAACCGTCACCCAGGGCGTGCCTCAGAACCTGGTCACGCAGGTGATCGATACGAACGGCAACCCCATTACCGGCCTTTCGCTCGACTACCAGTCGACGAACCCGCTTGATATCAGTGTGGGCACTGCCGGCGGCATTACCCCCAGCTTCCCGGGTGCGGCGTCGATCTACGCCATTTGTCAACCGTCCACGTGCAACGCGGCGCCGATCAACAAGGTGGGACAATTCGGCACCGGGCTTTCGATCTCCAGCAATGCGGTAGATGTAACTACGCCCGGCACAGCCAGTTCCTATGTCTGGTACTCGGCTCCCGGCCAGTCGCAATACTTTGTGCCCGTGGAGTTGTTGAGCGGCACCATCGGCTCGACGGTTCGCCTGCCCTATGTGCCCAATTCCATGGTGATGGACCACACCGGCACCAACCTGTATTTCGGCTCGTCGCATGAACTGATGATCTACAGCACCACGAACAATTCCCTGACCGTGCAAAACCCCAATGTTCCCGGGGTGGTTCTGGCCGTGGCGCCCAACAATTCGGCTGTCCTGATCAATGACCAGGTGCGCAAGGTGTTCTACCTGTTTAACTCAGCTTCGGCCAGCTCGGTGCCGATCACCTTCGGGGGGCTCGGCAACGCGGCACAGTGGACGCCGGATTCGAAGACCTTGTATGTGACCGACAGCTCCGCGCTTGGGAATGGCCACACCGATACGCTGTACGTGTACAACGCCAATACAGGGTGGACGACGTACCCGCTTGCCCCTTCGAGCGGGTCGGACGGCGCTCTGAACCTGGCTATCACGATTCCCGGCATTGGCGCGTACCTTTCGGGGCAGCCGACCGTGGCCCACACCTGGTGCCCGGCGGGCACCCTGGGCGACTACAACACGATGGTGTTCTACCCTGAGGGCGACTCGGTGCCGGTGCGCACCGATGCCCTGACGGCGACCACCGATGGCATGCATATTCTGGGCGCCGCAGCTTCGGGTGGCGGCGCGACCTTTACCGACATTGGCGTAACGATTCCTACCACGCCCTGTTCGGAGACTACGGGTGGCGTCCTGAATCCGCTTACGATTCCGCACACCATCAATGTGAACCAGGCGCCGCTGAGCATCAATGCCACCTCGATCAACCAGGTGATCACGTCTCCCTCGGCCGTCAGCCAGGGGACGGGCGTGGCGGCGAGCAACGTCAGCTTCATTACTTATGCGGGCACCACGGCCGGCGCGACCCTCCCCTACTACAAGCAGCCGACGGGCAGTTCGACGACCGCCGGGACGATTAATTACCTGACCCTGACCGGAGGTTCGGCGATCACGGCTCCGGTTGCGGGCGCGTTCAGTCCTGACAATACGTTGTTCTTTGTCTCGACGGCGGGCGACAATCTGATCCACTACATCAACACCAGCACCCTTACTGATACGCAGCAGATCAACCCCAATCTGCCCGCGTGTGTTCCGGGCTCCGATCCGGGATGCCTGATCACGACGCCCGTGTCGGGTTCGGTGCCGGCCACATCGATCGCCGTGAAGCCGCGCGCGACGACGTAAAACTACGCAGAAAGAATCTTGCCGGGTGAGGTTGGGAGCGGTGCTCTCACACCTTGCCTAAAAAAACAAGGACAAAGCAAGGATAAGGGCACTCGGCAGCCGAGCGCGGTTGGCGCCTTGCGTTCGAACCGCCAATTCCCCACGATAGAATCAAAGCATGATCAAAGGGATTTCCTTCCTGCGTCCAGCCGGGAGCGCCGCGGCCTATGACCGCCTGGCGAGCTTCTTTTCGGCGCTGGGATTTGAGGCGGGACTCGGGTGGAATGAAGAAACCAGTCGCGGTGTATCGTTCCTGGCTCCCACCGGAAATCTTGAACTCGTGGACGGGGAGATGCCGGGAACCACGGATGTATTCGTGGAAGTGACGGCGCTCGATGCTGTACACCAAGCCGCAAATGCCTGGTTTCGGGCTGCGGGCATCGAGCCTTCGCAGCGTTTGTCGGCCATCTCCGATACGCACTGGAAAGCACGACTTTTTACAGCAGAGCCGGAGCCCGGACACGTCTTTACGTTCTGGGCCTGGGCCGATCCGTTGCAGGGGAAGCCGGTCGCGGTTGACGGCGATCTCTCTGCCGAGGGCATGCGCTTTGCGATTGTGGTTGCGCGATGGAATGCGGTGATCACGGAGCGGCTGCTCGAAGGAGCGTTGGACGCACTGATCCGCAGCGGGGCCAGGCGCGCTGAAATTGAAATTGTCCGTGTGCCTGGCGCGTGGGAAATTCCGGCGGCGGCGCGAACCATGGCCGATGTGGCCAATCAGAAGAGCGCGCATGCCGGCCG
This sequence comes from Occallatibacter sp., assembly GCA_036489245.1. Taxonomy (GTDB): domain Bacteria; phylum Acidobacteriota; class Terriglobia; order Terriglobales; family Acidobacteriaceae; genus Telmatobacter. The sequence goes on from DASXGD010000544.1 coordinate 3,804, forward strand.
CCGGCTGGATGCGATCATCACCCTCGGGTGCTTGTTGCGCGGCGAGACTGCACACTACGAAGCGATCTATAACGAGGTAGCCCGCGGGATTGGCCAGTCGCAACAGGAGACCGGCATTCCACACAGCTTCGGGGTGCTGACATGCGAGACGCTGGAGCAGGCGCTTAATCGCGCCGGCATCAAGGCCGGCAACAAGGGTTTTGAAGCCGCCATGGCCGCCATCGAGATGGTGAGCCTGCGGCGCAAGCTGCTCGAAGGCGGATCCGCTTGACCGCCGGGACACGGCGCAAGTCGCGCGAACTCGCCATGCAGATGCTCTTTCAGGCGGATATCGGCAAGCAGACGCCGGACCAGGTCCGCGCCACGTTCTGGAGAGCCGGAGATGAAGTGGCCTCGGACGTGCGCGGGTTTGCCGAAGATCTTTTCCGTGTTGCCAATGCGCACCTGGAGAAGATTGACGAACTCATCGCGCAGAATTCCAGGCACTGGCGGATCGAGCGCATGCCGGCCGTGGACCGCAACCTGCTGCGGATGGCGATCGGCGAGATGCTGGGGTTCAAGTCCACACCTTTCCCGATCGTGATCAACGAGGCTCTCGAAATTGCGCGCCGCTACTCGGCGCCGGAGTCGATCAACTTCCTCAATGGCATGCTCGATTCGATTGCCCGAAGTCTGCTTCCCAAGTGACTGTCATGATGCGGGTAGGGGTCATGCGGGCGACCCGTTTCTGCATTGCGCATTCATCCTGAACATGCATACTGGAGGGAATGCACTCTTCCCTGAGGTTTTTGCCGCTCTTTGCGACCGTTTTTGCAGTCGTTGCTCTTAAGGCTCAGAATGGCGCCACGCCGGGCGCGACTCCCGTGTCCGCGGTGTTGCCCAATGGCCGCGAAATCCACCCCGCCGGCAACTGGATTCCGCTTGCTCCGTATCCCTTTGCCATTGCCGTGAGCCCAAATGGAGCCCAGGTTGCGGTGCCCTCGATCGGGTTTCCCTTCGCCCTCAACATTGTTAACCTGCCCGATACTGCCAAGGCCACTGTCACCCGGATGCCAACCGGGCACGAGAACGATCCGAAGATGGAAGTGCACGCGGGCCTGGCCTATTCGCCCGACAGCGCGCTGCTCTATGTGGCGACGGGAGATTCGGGAAAGATCCGGTCATACACCACCGCTGACTGGCACCTCGCGGGGGAAGTCTCGCTGGATGGGCCCTTGAGCGGAAACAATTTCGGGGGAAGTTTTGCTGCCACGTTGGTCGTCGCCGCGGATGGAAAAACGCTGTATGCGCTCGACCAGGGTAATTGGCGGGTTGTCGTGGTCGACGCCGAGCGCATGGTGCTCGTCGCCTCCATTGCCACCGGAGCCTTCCCCTTTGGCCTGGCCCTCTCGCCTGACGGTCAGCGGCTTTACGTCACCAACACCGGGTTGTTTGAATACACCACTGTCCCCGGAGCCAGCGAAAAGAATCAGCTTGCCACCGGGCTGCACTTTCCGCCTTTTGCCTACCCCTCCAGGGAA
>DASXGD010000062.1:0-9426 GCA_036489245.1 Occallatibacter sp.
CTCCAGAATGCGCCCCGTGATGTCGACCGACGGCGGATCGAGCATCGCGTTGTGATCGGCGAAGGGGATGTACTGGAAGATCATCTTGGTGTTGTCTTTGTCGAAGCTGCCCCAGCCGCCGTTGCGGCATTGCATGGCAAATTCCCAGTCAATGGCGCGCTGCGCGACCTGGTGCTGATAGCGCTCGCGGGGATTGTCCACCTTGGTCAACGCGAGCAGCACCTGCGCGGTGTCGTCGGTGTCGGGATAAAACTCATTATTGAATTCGAAGTACCAGCCGCCGGGATCGGTTCGCGGAACCTTGACCGCCCAGTCGCCCTTGTGGCGTACTTCTTTTGACAACAGCCAGTCGGCGGCTTTGATCATGCCTGGATGGTTGCGCGCAATGCCAGCCTCGCCGAGGGCGTAGACGGCCTGCGCCGTGTCCCACACCGGCGAAACCGCCGGCTGCATGCGAAAGGTCGGCTCCGGCACTTCATCGGTGGGGGCCTGCTCGATGCCCAGTTTCTCGAATTCGTCGCGGGCGCGGATTACCTGGGGATCGTCTTCGGAATATCCGAGACAGCGCAACGCCAGGATCGCGTTCAGCATGGCGGGATAGATGGCCCCCAGGCCGTCGGTCATTTCGAGACGGGCGAGCATCCACTTCTCGGCGCGCTTTAGAGCCAGCTTGCGCAATGGCCGGATATGCACGGCCTCGGCCCAGTGCATGATGCGGTCCACCATGAGGAAGAAATTGCGCCACGAGACCAGGGCTTTGCGGTTCATGCGCAGGCGCAGGATGGCATTGGCCCGGCCGCCGACGAACAATTCGTCGATGCTGTGCTCGCGGGGAATTTTCTTGTACGGCTTCTTGGCGTAGATGATGGCCAGGGGCACGAGGATGGAACGCGACCACGACGAAATTTCGTAGATGTTGAAGTAGAACCACTTGGGAAAAAGAACGATCTCCGGCGGAATGGCGGGGACAGCATCGTAGTCGTACTGGCCCAGGGCGCAGAGATACATTTTGGTGAAGGTGTTGCAGGCCACCACGCCGCCGTGGGCCAGGACCCATTCGCGGCACTTCGCAAGGCGCGGATCGTCGGCCCCGATGCCCATCAGCTTGGCTGAGAAATAGCACTTCACCGAGAGCGATATGTTGCCCGGGCCGCCGGGATAGAGGCTCCAGCTTCCATCGTCGTTCTGGTAGCGCAGCATCTCGCGCAGGGCGCGCTGGAGACGGCCGGGATCGCCGCTCTCAAGCAGGGTGTGGAGGAAGATGTAATCGGCTTCGAGCATCGAATCGCCTTCGAGCTCGCCGCACCAGAAGCCGTCCGGATGCTGCCGTGACAGGATGTAGTCCGCAGACCGGCCGATGGCGGACTCGACATCCGCGAGGTCCGCGTCCAGGCGCCCGAATTTCGGCTGCGTGATTTTTGGGGGTTCGATTTGGGTCGTTCCCTGCCGTGAAAGCATGCGTTCCAAAATGCCTCAGATCCTCTCAATACTCCCGGTTACCAGCGGCGCCGGTTCAAAAAAAATATCCTGCGCTGCGACGGTGTCACTCGACGTACCGGGAAAGCCCATCCGTTCTAACGATAAACATTGATGCCGGAAACTGGATTGGGTTTCAGCGAACCGCAACTGCTTCGCCGCCCGCCGCTCCGCCGATGGCCTGAATGATTTCCGGAGGCAGGCCAAAACGAACATTCTCGGGCATCACTTCTACTTCTTCGACGCTCTCGAATCCGTTTTGGCGCAAATAATTCACCACGTCCTCGACCAGGATCTCCGGCGCCGAGGCACCGGCCGTAACTGCCACAGTATTCACGCCCTGGAGCCATGCCGGATCGATCGCCCGGGAGTTATCAATCAGATAACCCATGGTGCCAAGGTTGCGCGAAACTTCAACAAGGCGGTTGGAGTTGGAGCTGTTGGTGGAACCTACCACGAGAACCAGCCCGGCGTCGTGGGCCACGTTGCGAACCGCGACCTGGCGGTTCTCGGTGGCATAGCAGATGTCCTGCGAATGGGGCCCAACAATATTGGGGAACTTCACTTTGAGAGCATGAATAATGTCGCGAGCTTCGTCCAGGCTCAGGGTGGTCTGCGTCAGATAGGCCACGCGGTCGGGGTCGGGCACCTGAAGTGTCTCAACCTCCTTGGCGCTGGAAACCACCTGGGTGACATTCGGCGCTTCGCCCAGCGTGCCTTCGATCTCGTCGTGATCGCGATGGCCGATGAGCACCAGGGAATAGCCCTGCCGGGCGAACTTCACTGCCTCAATATGGACCTTGGTCACCAGCGGACAGGTGGCGTCAATTACCTTGAGGCCCCGGCCCTTGCTGCGCTCGCGGACCGCAGGCGAGACGCCATGAGCCGAATAAATCACGCGCTGGCCGTTCGGCACGTCGTCGATTTCGTGGACGAAGATCGCACCCTTTTCCGCCAGCTCATTGACCACATAGCGGTTATGGACGATCTCGCGACGCACATAGATAGGCGCCCCGAAGGTTTCAAGGGCGATCTTGACGATGTCGATCGCACGCACCACGCCAGCGCAGAAGCCCCGCGGCTTGAGCAGCAAGACACGCTTCTGACTGGGGGAAGTCCCGGCGGCGTCACCGTTGGAGATGGGGTCGAGGACAGTAGAAGTCACATTGCAATTATAACAATCTCCGGTTTTTTGCTCCCACTGAAAGCGAAACGGGAATCCTCCACGGAACCTTACCGCTAAAGCGTTTAGGACTAATCGGGTCGGACTGTATGGAACTCGCACATTGAATTTTCGAATTTTCTTCTTGCAATGTACTAAATTACTAGTACACTAGTTCTGTCATGAAACGTAACACTGATTTCGACGTTGCTGATTTCACCTTCCGGCTGGACGGGCACAGCGGGGTACCGGTCTACCGGCAGCTGATCGACCAGGTGCAGGGAGCCATCGCGGCCGGAGCACTGCGGCCGGGAGACCAGCTCCCGACCGTGCGCCTGGTCGCGGTTGAGCTGGCCATCAATCCCAACACGGTGCTGCGGGCTTATCGCGAGATGGAGATCCGCGGCATTCTCGACACCCAGCAGGGGACGGGCACGTTTATTGCCGACCGCCAGGTGGAGCCGTCGAAGGAGGAACGCGAGCGGCAGCTGGCGCAGCTGGTGAGCGAATTCGTCTCGCGCGCGGGATCGGCCGGACTTACCGTCGGCGAATTGATCGATGCACTGAAGCAGCTCAACCCAGGCGGATTTGAGAGGAGGTAAGTTGTGTTCCAACAAGGAGTGTTCCGATCCAACCCATCGCAAACGAAACGGGCGAGCGGCGTGGGAATACTGATGTGTCTAGTCGGGATTTTTGTCGGGGTGTGGTTTACGCGACAGATCAACTCGCCGTATCCGGCCCTGGCAGGCACGCTGGCAGGCGTGTATCTTCTGCTGGCGATCAAGGTAGTCGACCAGTGGGAGAAGGTTGCCGTGCTGCGATTCGGCCGGTTTCGCGGTATGAAGGGGCCGGGGGTGTTTCTGATCATTCCCATCGTGGATACGCTGAGCCGTTATGTGGATCAGCGCGTGCGCGTGACCACGGTGAGCGCGGAATCCACGCTGACCCGCGACACGGTGCCGGTGAACGTGGATGCGATCGTGTTCTGGCTGGTGTGGAACGCGGAGAAGGCGATCTTCGAAGTGGAAGACTTTATGGAAGCCATCACGCTAGGCTCGCAGACCGCGCTGAGGGAGTCGATCGGGCGCCACCAGCTGGCGCAGATGATCACCGAACGTGAAACGCTGGGACATGAGTTGCAGAAGATTCTCGACGAGAAAACGACGCCATGGGGAATTACGGTGCAGTCGGTGGAGATTCGCGACGTGCGCATTCCGCAGGCGCTTGAAGATGCGATGTCGCAGCAGGCGCAGGCCGACCGCGAGCGCCAGGCGCGCGTGATCCTGGGCGATGCGGAGGTGCAGGTTTCCGATCAGTTCGCCAAGGCGGCGAGGGTGTATGCGGATAATCCCGTGGCGCTGCATCTGCGCGGGATGAACATGTTGTTCGAAGCCATGCGGGAGAAGGGGTCGATGGTGGTGGTGCCTTCGTCGGCGCTGGAAACGATGGGGCTGGGCGGAACGCTGGCGGCGACGACGTTGGCAAAGCAGGGCTGAGCCTTCGAGATTGTGACTCGAGATTGGAGGATATGCGATGAAGAGCGAGACTTTTTGGCCGGTTCTAGGACTGGTGGCAATGGCGTTTGTACTGCACGGGCAAACGAGCGGCAGCGAATGGTTCGTCGGTGTGTGGCGGGGACAGATGGATGGTCTGCCCGCGGTCACCCTCAACATCACGGATGAAGGCGGCAGATTATCGGGAGCGGTCGTTTTTTACCTGATCAAGCGAAGCAGCGTGATGAGCGAGCCTACCACCTCGACTCCGGGACCTCCGGAGCCGCTGTTCAAGCCGAGGATGGAAGGAAACGCGCTGGTTTTCGAAGTCAGTCATCGGCGGGCTCATCCGCCCGCCACCCTGGCCGATCCTCCGGTGCACTTTCGGCTGAAATTGATTGATGTGGACAAAGCAGAACTGGTGAACGAAACGGAGAACTCCGACTCCCGTGCGGTGCTGATTCGAGAACACTAATGCGCCTTCATGCCGATCGGTTACACTGGGCCGGCTTGCGGAGGTGTGCAGAACGGAACCCGCAGAACGTGAGAGGCGGAAGGGATGGCGGCAACACAGCGCGTCACGGTTGGGCTGATCAGGAAGAACGAACTGGCGGAGGCGGACCGGATTCTGAGGGTAGCTTTCGGAACCTTTGTGGGGCTGGCCAAACCGGCCGAATTCATGGGCGACCGCGACCTGCTGATTTGTCGCTGGCACGGCCCGCACGTCGAGGTGCTGGCTGCGCGCCAGGATGGGCGTTTGATCGGAACCAACGTCGTCACCCAGTGGGGATCGTTCGGATTTCTCGGGCCCCTGACCATCCTTCCGGAGTTCTGGGACCGGGGCGTGGCCCAGTTCCTGCTGCAGGCGACGGAGAAGATCTTCGAAAAGATGGGCGTGAAGCGAACCGGGCTGTTCACCTTCGCCGCCAGCGCAAAGCATGTGGGTTTATATCAGAAGTTCGGATATTGGCCGGGGTATCTGACCGCGTTGATGGCGCATTCGCCGAAAGCGGACGCGCAGCAGACTACCCGAGGGACGACGGCGGTTCATCTTTCGACGTTGAGGAAAAGCGGGCGTGAGGAAGCGATTTCAGCTTGCGCGCGACTTACGAGCAGGATCGAAAAGGGACTCGACCTGAGTGCTGAAATCCGCGCCCTGTTGAAGCAGAAGTTGGGCGAGGTGATTCTGACTTACACCCGCCACGCGCTGGACGGGTTTGCGATTTGCCAGCACGGGCCGGGGTCGGAAGGGGGAACGAAGATTTGCTACATCAAATTCGCGGCGGTGAGGAGTGGCACGGGGGCAGGCGAACGGTTCGACCGGCTGCTGGAGGCCTGCGATGAATTTGCGCTGGCGCGCGGAGCATCGCTCGAAGCCGGCATGAACCTGGCGCGCGAGGATGCATACCGGCGGATGCGTTCACACGGGTACCGGGCTTTCGCGCAGGGCGTATCGATGCAGCGTCCGCATGTGGCGGGTCATAACCGCGCAGACGCTTACGTGATCGACGACTGGCGGTAGAGCCCCGAGCGTTTACGCCGGGTTCGGATGGGTTGTTTCCGGGGGGCCGCGATCAAAGTCTGGTTTGCATCTAAGCTAAGGGTCTGAATGTACTCTCCTCCAACCAACACGGAGACTCCCTTGGAGACGGCAACCCGGCGAAAGCCGTTCCCCCTGGGGGCGCTGCTGCTGGGAGTTCTGCTCGGCTGGGTGCTTCTTTCCCTCTTCTCGCACGCCGCCAAAGTAGGAGTGTGGAACCGGGTGGCAGGGATGATGACCGGCCGCAGCGCGCGCGTCGACACGTCTACGCCTGCGGTGGTCGAAAAGATCCGGCAGCTGTCACGGCTGGAGACGGTCGACTACTCCATCGACAAGATCGTGGAGGGTTCCCGGCAGAATCCCTACCTGCCGAATTTTCTGGTGGGGGACAAGCTCATGCTGGTGGCTCACGGCGATGTGATTGCGGGCGTCGACTTGAGCCAGCTGCAGGCGTCCGACGTGGCCGTGGATGGAAGCCATGTGCGGGTGCGCCTTCCCCAGGCGCAGGTGCTCAGCACGAGGCTCGATAACGGGCATACGCGGGTCTATTCCCGCAGTACGGGGGTGCTTGTCGAAGCCGATCCTGACCTGGAATCGGAAGTGCGGCGGGCTGCCGAAGATCAGTTCACCCAGGCCGCGCTGGCGGATGGAGTGCTTGACAAGGCGCGCCAGAATGCCCGAGCCAGCGTGAGCGCGCTTTTGCACGGATTGGGATTTCAGCAGGTTGACGTCGAGTAGCGTTGCCGTCAGTTCGTCAGGAAGCTAGTGTCCTGAGTCAGAAGTTCGTTAAAAATAAAGTCCCGAACCACAGGTCCTTCGACTGCGTCCGCCGCGACGGACTTCGCTCAGGATGACAGTGGAATTTATGATGCGAACTTTTAGATTCAGGAAGCCAGTTCGGCGTCGCGCGAAACCCACCAAAGAACCTGGCCGAAGATCTTCCACTTGGACGCATTACTGACGTCGAGGGGCAGGTATTTGTGGTTGGAGGAGACCATGAGATCGGAGTTGGCGAGACGCTGAAATCGCCCGACTTTGAATCCCCGGTCGCGGTGCGAAACCACTGCGATCTTCTGACCCAGATGATCCCGGTCGGTGTCGGCCGTGTCGACAAAGAGAATTGAACCAGGCGAGATGGTAGGCACCATCGAGTCGCCGGTCAGGTGCATGCTGATCATGTTCTCCGGGTGCGGGCACCAGGACAGAGGCGCAAGCAGCACTTCCTGAACCTTCACGTCGGGCAAACTGACATTCTCGGCGGGGGGCACTGGATCGCCATAGGCGGAAACATTGAGGAGTGGAATAGCCACCGCGCCCAGGTTTTCCGGGAGGGGCTTGGATAACTTGCGGCTGGCGAACAGAGCGAAGTCGTGGAGGTTGACGCGCACGGAGGACTGCGTGCGCCCGAAGCTGGTTTCAGGAAATGCGGAGGTATCGATGCCTGCGCGTTCCCAGAAGTAAATGGCATCGGCCCGCTGCGCGAGGTTGCCAAGGGCCACGTAGCCCTCGGCCGTGGGTTCGTACTTGCCCTGGATCCAGCGGGAGACGGTGGCCGGGGAAACGCCGAGACGTTCCGCGAGACCAGCCTGGGTCAAGCCCAAATCTGTGGCGAGACGGATGATCCTCTCGGACCATTCGCGGGTGGAGGGTTGGGGACCGGCCATGAGGACTCCAGTTCTTGCGCGGGCCTCTTGGTTGCTTTCAGCGGTGCAATTGAGCTGGTGAAAACACCAATTAAACGCCTTGGAAGGAATACTATCAGGAGTCTTTCTGCATCCAACACTCTGTTGTGAACTTTCCTTTGGCTGGATCGCAAAAGCGGGAATGCAAAGGTTCCGGATAAACCCTTGGACCTGGTGCACAGGAGGAGAGCAACAATCGATTTTGGGGCGAAGTTTGGGGGATGTATGCCAGCCGTGGCCGAGGGCCGGAAGATCCTGATCGTCGATGACGAACCGACCATTGCCGATACGCTGGCGTTGATCTTTGCGGCGAGCGAGTATGAGGCGAAAACGGCCTATTCGGCCGAGCAGGCCCTGGAAATGCTGGAGCAGTGGCGTCCCAACCTGGCGGTCATCGACGTGGTCCTTCCGGGGATGAACGGAATTGAATTTGCGATCTTCCTGAAAGCCAGTTATCCGGCCTGCCAGTTCCTTCTGTTTTCAGGCCAGCCAGGCACCAGCGGCCTGCTCGAAGAAGCCAGAAAGAAGGGGCACCTTTTCGAGATCCTGGCCAAGCCCGTGCACCCCACGTTTATGCTCGCCACGGTTTCCGACATGCTCATGCCATGCCAGGATCCGCCCACGCCGAAACTGATGCATTAAGGAAAATCAGACGGCCGTCGCGGCCTTGTGGGTTGGATCATTGCGTTTGGACTGGGGTGCATGGGCTCCGGGACCATCCGATCGCTTCAGAGCACCGAATTGATCGATCAGCACATCGCCCTCCGGAAAAACAGCGCGAATCTCCAGGTCGCCGCCGATGGCGCGGACATAGTTGCGCAGCGTGCTGACGAACATGTCGGTGCGGCGTTCAACCTTGGAGACCGCACCCTGGGAGATTTTCAGCAGCTGGGCCATTTGCACCTGGGTCAGCTGCCGCGCATCCCGCAACGCATCCAGGGGCATGGCTGCAAGCGTCGCGCCGGCTGGATGACCAACCGCATCCGAATGTGCTGTGCGATCAAGTTCCTTCAGGCTGCGAACCATGTTGGTCCCCTTTCTGGACTTCGACAGGAGAGCATCCACGCCCACTTGAGAAACCTCCCGGCAATTGGGGTTTTTGACTGAAGCAGAGGCTAACTTCCATGGCCGAACCAAGTATGCCTGCGCCTTGCGGATCTTTCGAAAAAGTGAACCGTTCAGGTATTGTGCGGTGATCGCTCGCTGATGTCCGCATCGACTAGAGGTGACAGGGTTCGGACCTGCGTTCGGCAAATGCGATAGATAGCGCCGTAACCGGAAATGTCAGCGAATGACTGGCTCGTTGTTCTAAAAGCAAAACCCTGGGGAATCAAAAGTCGCAGTCAGTATGCAAGAAATAATCCGGGTTATGCAACCCGTAATTCGAATTAGCGGCTGGCCGCGATCATCTGCGCCGCATGCTGCAGGCTGGTTTCAGTGACCTTGGCTCCGCTGAGCATTCGGGCGACCTCGTGGGTGCTGGAGCGCTGATCGAGGAGGCGGATATTGGTTTTGGTGCGGCCGGCGGACTCGCGCTTGTCGATGAGAAAGTGTTGATCCGCGAAGGCCGCGATTTGCGGCAAGTGAGTTACGCAGAGGATTTGCTGGCCGTGCGACAAGGTTTTGAGTTTCTGGCCGACGGCCTCGGCGGCTCGACCTCCGATCCCGATATCGATTTCGTCGAAGACCAGCGTGCGCGGCGTAGGACTTCTTTTCCTGGTTTTGGAGGAGGCCTCCTCAACCGCGACCTTCAACGCCAGCATCACGCGGCTCATTTCGCCGCCTGACGCGATTTCGTAGAGCGGCTTGAGTGGTTCGCCGGCATTGGTGGCGATCCGGTATTCGACTTCATCCCAGCCGCTCGCAGTCCAGTGCGGCGAATCTTCGCGCGCATTGACAGCCACTTCAAAGCGAACCTTCATGGCGAGGGAATTGATCTGCGCTTCGGCGAGCCGGGCCAGCCTTTCGGCGGCGGCTTTGCGATCCGCGCTCACGGCGGCGGCGGCCACTCGATACGCAGCAGCAGCCTTGTCGAGTTCGGCGCGGCGGTCCTTGAGGAGTTCGTCGCGGTTT
>DASXGD010000066.1:0-2942 GCA_036489245.1 Occallatibacter sp.
CGTTATTGGGGACTAATCCTCTGGAACTCGTTGTCGGGTGAATTCATCAGCATCCCGAAGGAGGTCATTGGGATGGCAACAACTTGTGAAGACTAGTCTCGAGCAGTGCCAAAGGTCATTCGGAGTGGAGTGTAGTGATCGGATCGAGGCGCATGGCGCGCAGCGCAGGGACGTAACTGGCGGCGATGGCGACGGCGGTGAGCACGGCGGTGACGCCGGCGAAGGTGGAGAGATCGTACGGCGAGACACCGTAAAGCAGGCCGGCCATGAGATGAGAAACAATAAACGCGCCAACCAGGCCTACGCCGACGCCGACGGCGGCCAGAGTGAGGCCCTGGCGTAAAACCATCTGGAGGATATCGCGCCTTTGCGCGCCCAGCGCGAGGCGAATAGCGATCTCGCGCGATTGCTCATTGACCAAGAAGGAGATGGTTCCATAGATTCCAAGGCCCGCGAGCAGCAGGGCAGTTGCGGCAAACAGCGCTACCATTTCCATGGAGAACCGCCGCACAGAAAGCGAAGAGGAGAGAACGTCGTTCAAGGTCTCCGCGTGGAAGATGGGAAGCTCCGGATCGACGGACTGGATCTGTATGCGCACCTGCGCGGGGATGGTGGCGGGATCGACCTGTCCACGCAGGTAGAACGCAAGAAACTTGGCGGGGCGTTGGTAGATGTCGAGGTACATCTGCGGAATGCCGGCGTCGGCGAGCGATTCCGTGCGTGCATCGGCAATGACGCCGACGATAGTGGTCCACTCCGGCCTTGCGCGGCCCAAACGGCCCAACAAACGGACTCGCTTGCCGACCGGATCCTCGCCCTTCCCATCTTTGCCTGGCCAGTACCTGAGGGCCGCGGCCTGGTTGACGACTGCGATCAAGGGCGTCGATTCAAGGTCCTGGTCGACGAAGAGGCGTCCACGCAGCAGAGTCATGCCCAGCACGTGGAAATATTCCGGCGAGACGGTCAATGTATCGATCAGAGGAGGCTGGCTGTTATGCACTTCCTGGCCTTCGACAACCAATGGAATCATTCTGAGATCACGCTGGCCATGGCCAAGAGGAATGGCCGCCTGATCACTGACGGCGGCTTCTTCCACGCCCGGAATCGTCCGGTTGCGGCGCAGAACTTCGCGCAGCAACACGCCTTCCTGCGTGGCAGTGCGGTAAATGTCGGTTTTGGGATCGTTAGGATTCGGCAGCGAGGTCTCGATTGCCATGACCCGAGCGGGATTGAAGCCGGGTTGCACCTTGAACAAGTCCCAGAAGCTGCGCAGCAGAAGGCCGGCTGCGATCATCAGCACCAGGGAGAGGGCTAATTCACCAATTACCAGAGCATGGCGCAAGCGCGAGCGCCGCCGGGAACCGTTGGAGCCGCGACCTTCCTGCCGCAGCGTCTCCGTCGAATTTAGGCGGCTCGTGAGCCACGCGGGGGCAAGCCCGAAGATGGTTCCGGCGGTGACAGAGACCACGATGGCGAACGCCAGCACGCCCCAGCTGACGGATATGTCATTGAGGCGCGGCAGGCTTTCCGGAATAAATTGCAGCAGGAATTTTCGGGCGCAGAAGAGAACCGCGAAGCCGGTGATGCCGCCAAGTACGAAGAGCAACAAGCTCTCGGTGAGGAGCTGACGAATGAGGCGCATTCTTGCGGCTCCCAATGCCTGGCGAACCGCCATCTCGCGTCCTCGCGCACCGGCGCGGGCAAGCAGCAGGTTGGCGACGTTGACGCAGCTGATCAGCAGCACCAGGCCCACCGCGCCGAGCAGCAGAATGAGCGATTGGCGAACGTTGCCGACAAGACTCTCGGCCAGGGGCGTGAGGTGGAGAGTCCACGCGCCTTGCGACGGATAATCCGCCGGATATTGCTTCTTCAAGGATGCAACCAGGGCATCGAGGCGCCCTTGGGCGGCATCAGGCGAGAGGCCAGGCTGAAGGTGCGCGATAGTCTCGAATGGTAAACGTGTGCCGCGCATCGGCGGCGGCGCGGGGTCGCCGAAAAATCCGGCCGCGGCCCACAAATCGGTGCTGCGCTCCTCGCTGGTTTGGCCTTGGTCGCGAAAGCTCGCGGGCATGACGCCGACAACATGAGCGGGATCGTTGTCAACGCGCAGAGTCTTGCCGAGAATGTGCGGGTCGGCGCCAAATGCGCGCTTCCAGAGCCCATCGCTGATGACGAGTTCGTTGTTGAAGCCGGGTGTGGCGTCGTGCGGATCGAAGGTGCGGCCCAACTGCGCGTCGACGCCGAGCACCGCGAAGTAGCTCGGTGAGACCGACTTTGAGGCGATGCTCTCGGGCTGGGCGCTGCCGGTGAGATTGTTGGTGCCGAAAAAGGATAGGGAAACATATTGGAAGATTCCCGAGCTTTGAAGGTCTCTCAACTCAGGGATGGAGAGGCCGATGTCGTGCGCGCCCACGCCGGGAAGGTTGGCTTCAATGCGCACCAGTTCGCTGGGGTGAGGGTAGGGCAAAGGATGCAGCAGGGTCGCGTCGATGACGCTGTAGATGGCGGTGGTGGCTCCGACGCCGAGGGCCATGGTGGCGATGGCAATCAGGGAAAATCCGGGGGACCGATACAACATTCGAAAAGCGTAGCGGAGATCGAAGAGAAAATTTTCAGCAACCGGAAGACCCTGCTCGGCGTGGTGTTGCTCGCGAATGGCCTGGGCCCCGCCAAGCTTCAGTGCGGCCCGCCGCCGCGCCTCGGCGGGCGACATGCCGGCACGCAAATTCTCCTCAGTCTGCAAGGCAAGATGCTCGGCCATCTCTTCCTGGAGGCGCTGGTCGGCGCGCCTTCCGGCGGCTAAGTTCGAGAGGCGAATGAAAAAGCGGCGCAGGAATCTCATGGCAGGTCCTCGGCTTTGACCTCAAAGAAGCGCGCGATGATAGCCGCGGTCTGATTCCAATCGCGGGTCTCCGTTTGCAGCTGTTTGCGGCCCGTCACGG
>DASXGD010000171.1:0-10843 GCA_036489245.1 Occallatibacter sp.
GGCCGGTGAGCGTGTCATTCCTCTCAATGCCGATGCCTGGGAGGTAATTCTTGCCCTTTACAGGCGTTCCCAGGCGCTGGGCGGATTCGAGCCGAGCCATTTCCTCTTCCCCGCCTGTGAGACCGCGCATATCGATCCCACACGCCCCGTGAAGACCTGGCGCACAGCGTGGCGTCGGCTGACACGTGCCGTCCAATGCCCGAGGTGCGACCTCCTTCAGGATGCCGCCAACACCTGCTTCGGGTGTGAAGCGGACATCAGGGGCATCAGAAGCCCTTACAACGAATTCAGGTTTCACGATCTTCGCCACCAGGCGATCACGGAACTTGCGGAGGAGTCCACGACGAGCGACCAGACCATCATGGGGATTGCTGGTCATGTCTCGAAGAAGATGCTCGAACACTATTCCCACGCCCGCATAGAAGCGAAGCGGAACGCACTGGACGCGCTGTCTATAAAACCGGTTCAGAACGGAGATTCAGAGGGCACAAGGGAGGGTTACGACACAAACAACGACACAAAACTGAAGAGGGAGATGGAGGGGATGCCGCAAGTTGCTGATTTGATGGTGGAGCTGAGCGGGATCGAACCGCTGGCCTCCTCGTTGCGAACGAGGCGCTCTCCCAGCTGAGCTACAGCCCCACGGCGACTGACCTCTCTATCTTACCAGTATTTTCGTCCCCGCGACATGCCCCGCGGGGGGATGATTCCGGCTTAGACCGATCAATTCCAATCGGCCAGGCGCGCCATATTCCGGCCCGGGGCACTCCGGCGCATGCGGGTCCGGGAACAACCTTTGTCCCCAACTGGTGATCTCAAGGGAGGGTGCTGACGCACGCTTGCGAAACCGCCCGCCGCCCTTCATTTGAGGCGCGGGTGCCGAGCGTCCAACACCAAAATTGACCGTGGAGGATCGAATGAAACCGGACTTACTTAACGATGAACCAAGAGCCATAACTACTGCTGCTTTGGCAAACGTCGACGGTGCCCCGGCGGCTCAAAATGATGCAGACCCAGCGCCATTCCGTGATGAGGACCGGCCGCCGGCCGAAGAAGGAACGGGGCGGCCTGTGATCGCGGCCAATAACAAAATCCGCAGCCTCGATCAGCGGTCGGCCGGAAACGGGGCCCGTATCAGCGAACCAACCGGAAACCCGGCTCCAGTAACGACCGTGGCTACCGACGAAGATGCCACGCCGCTTTTCTCTGAGCGCGAGTCGAAGGAATTCTTTGGCCGGTGGGACGCTCTCCAGGTAGGTTTTATCGACGAGCCGCGACGGGCCGTGGAGCAGGCTGACAACCTGGTGGCGGGCGCCATGAAACGCCTGGCAGAAATGTTTGCTGAAGAAAGGGCCCGGCTGGAATCGCAGTGGGATCGCGGCGACAATGTCTCCACCGAAGACCTGAGAGTCGCCATGCGCCGGTATCGCTCCTTCTTCCGTCGGTTGCTGTCCGTGTAGCCGGGAAGCAGCGATCATGGCCTGGCGAGAAGGGCAGGTAGTCCCGCGAGTGTACGGAGAAAGATGCCAGGATTGCCCGAGACCCGCGACAGCACGAGCGAACCTTCGATGTTGATGATGGCCTGTTGCGCCCGGCGGGCCGCCTGTGTGCGGTTAAATCCGCTTTCCACCGCGATCGAAGCGAAAGCGGCCATCCATGCCTGAAGCGCGGCGGCGAGGGCGGCCTGCAATTCCGGCGGGCCGCCGCGCAAGGAGAGAGTGTCGAGAACGCACGGCCGGCTCCCATCTCCGTAGAACTTCCTCAATCTCTGCGCAACCCGGTGGAGCCGCTGCTGCGGGCGGCCGTCACCGTTGAGCGGTCCGACTACATTCTCCGCAAACCATGCGCTCGCTCGCGCCGCGACGGCAAGCGCGATATCTTTTTTGCCGCCGGGATATCGATAGTAGAGACTCGCCTTCTCGAGGCCCGCCGATTCCGCCAGGAGACTGAGGCTTGAGCCCTCATAGCCGTAATTGCGAAACACGTCGAAGGCTTTGTCGGCCAGTTCGTCATCGTTCAGCCTGGAGAATGCCATGGAAATCCCGCCATTGATCTTAAATACCGCTTCGCTATCGGACGATCGTGAATCTTTACCGATCGTTCGGTATCTATAATAGCACGGGCCGTTTCGGCTTGCGCATTTGCATAGCCTGCGCTGATCCGGAGTCCCGGGGGAGGGCCGACATGCCGCACACGTTTGCCAACACGATGTTTTCCGAGCCCGCCAGGGAGCTGCAACGGCGCAACGGCTCGCGTGCCCAGTATGACCGGATGGCCCGCTCCGGCGCGGCTGAGCAGGAACTGGGACCCGCGGAGGCGGAGTTCATCACCGCACGCGACAGCTTCTACATGGCTACCGTTACTCCCGACGGCTGGCCCTACATCCAGCATCGCGGCGGCCCCACGGGCTTTCTCAAGGTTCTCGACAAACACACCCTGGCCTTCGCCGACTATTCAGGCAACAAGCAGTACATCAGCGCCGGCAATCTTAGTGTCAACGACCGTGCCGCCCTGTTCCTGATGGACTACCCCAATCAAACCCGCCTCAAGGTGATTGCCCACGCTCGCGTCGTGGAGCCGGGGGAGGAGCCGGCACTCGAAGCCCGCCTCCGAACTGGCACGAACGGGCCTCGCGTCGAGCGCATCTTTGTGCTTTCAGTTGTTGGATTTGATTGGAACTGTTCGCAGCACATCACCCCGCGCTACAGCCGCACAGAGCTGGCCGAGCAATTCCCCGAATTGTTCGGCCAGAACTAAATCCCGGCTACTTAGTCTTCCACGCGGTCAGCACCACATCCGGATCATTGACTGTCATGCGCGTGCTGGCGCCTTCCTCGATGAAGCGGATGCGGACTGCGGGGGCGCCCCACGGATAGAACACGCGCTCGCCGAGATGGAAAAGCGGCCGGCCCATAGTGCCGTGCCGGGTCCAGGTCACGATTTCCTTATCGGCCGTCACCTCGACGCGATCGTTTTCGCCCGGTCCGAAGGGATAAACGCCGAGAATTCGATCCAGGTCGGGTTGGCTTATGGGAACCGGCGGTTCAGCGCCCGCGTCGCCGAGAGACTGAAGGAACTCAAAGACCGGACGGGCGGAATCTCCGCCGGCATGGGCATGGGCCAGCAGGCTGATGCTGTGCGGGCCGCGGATGCGCTGGACTCCGGGCTGGCTCGACACGAAGGCCTTCACAACATCGAGGTGCCCCAGCATTGCAGATGAAAACAACGAAGGCCGCGCACCCTTCGCGATGAGGTATTCCGCGATGGGGCGATTGCCCATGTGGGAAGCGGCGCCCAGAGCAGACTCCCAGTCACCGAACCCCCAATCCCAGGCCGCACGCGCCAGTGACGGCTGAGCCTCCACCAGTTGCTGGACCCGCTTCAGATCGAAGTGGGACACCCGCACCATTTCGCGTGACAACTCCGCGGGCTGGGTGGGGAATCCCGCGGCGGGCCTGTTCCCGGCGGCATCGGCTGCTTTCTCAGCGGGCCGATCTCCGGACGATGCGAATGCCCACGCGGGAGCAGTAAGGGCGAGACCGGCGGCCTGCAGAAAGCTGCGGCGCGGCCAGACGGCGAAGGACAGATGGCGACGAGAGGCTGGATTCATTGTCTGGTTCTCCTCGATTCGAATGTCCGAACTGATGTCGAGGATGAATGCGGCACACGCCGCGCGTTAAGCCAATTTCCAGCCAATTCGATGTTAAGAGTTAACCGGTCAGAGCTCAGTAACTTGCCGGAGCATGTAAGTTGGTGCTTGACGCAGGGTCGGCCAGCTTACTGGAGAATTCAGTGGCGATGTCCCGGGCGGCGGTGGACTCGAGCGTGAACAGATCGTCGAATGGCTGCTCCAGGCGAACGACCCACACGTGCGATTGCTCCGGCATGCGAATCAGGTGGGCAAGAATGCGCGTATGGGCGCCGCCGCCCTGCACCTCGCCAAGAATCACGAATTGCGCGTGAAGCGAGGCAGCGATCTGGACCAGATCGCGTCGCTCCCTGGGAACCCGGAGAACGGCGGCGTTTCCGATCACCAGGTAGTGGTTCTGGCTCGCTGAAGTGAGTTGCTCGATGACGTTGTCGGTCAGCGCGCTGCAAAACCGATTCACGCTGGCATCGCCTGTCTCATTGTCGAAGGGGACGACGGCGACCACGGCGGGCCCCGAAGCTCCCTGCACATTGCGACGCCACTCCAGGAAACCAACAATCAACAAGAGAACCAGCGCAAGGCCGGCTACGTAAACAAGGGATGTACGCCAGGGGAATTCAGGCCGGGCTGCCTCGCTGTCGGGCTCGGGAGGGGCGGCAACGGAAATGGGTTCCACCGGATATATGAATTGATATCCCCGCCGGGGGACCGTGCGGATGAATCGGGGAGAAGTCGATTCATCGCTCAACGCGGACCGGATCTGGGCGATGCAGACGTTGAGCCCCCGCTCGAAGTCAACGAATGTGTCGTCGCCCCAGATCGCCTGGTGCAATTCTTCGCGGGAAACAATCTCGCCCGCGTAGGCCAGAAGGTGGGAGAGGACCATTGCGGGTTGCGCCTGCAGGCGGATCAGCATCCCGTCGCGCCGCAATTCTCCGCTTGCGTGGTCGAACTCGAATGATCCAAATCGAACGCGTTCCGAGCCTGTGGTCACATTCAAATGATTGAATAAGATTCATTTGCCCGATGGCAAGGGGTTTGATTCCTGAATGCCACCCATCGTAATCAAGCGCAAAGGCGGGCTGGCCGCCGTTGCGCTGTCGTGGCTTCAAAGCTGATTCATGTTCTGCAGGAACTCGGCGTTGTTGCGGACTTTTTCGAGACGGCTGATCAGAAGTTCCATGGCTTCGACTGGCGACAACGGGTTGAGCACCTTGCGCAGAACCCAGATGCGCTGCAGATCGTCCTTGGGGATCAGCAGCTCTTCCTTGCGGGTGCCGGATCGCTGGATGTCGATAGCCGGGAACACGCGCTTGTCGACCAGCTTGCGGTCCAGAATGATTTCCATGTTGCCGGTGCCCTTGAACTCTTCGAAGATGACTTCATCCATGCGCGAACCGGTATCGACCAGTGCGGTGGCGATGATTGTGAGCGAGCCGCCCTCCTCGATATTGCGAGCCGCGCCGAAGAAGCGCTTGGGCCGCTGCAATGCATTGGAGTCGACGCCTCCTGAAAGCACCTTGCCCGAAGGAGGCACGATGGTGTTATAGGCGCGCGCCAGCCGGGTAATGGAGTCGAGAAGAATCACGACGTCGCGCTTGTGTTCGACCAGGCGCTTGGCTTTTTCGATCACCATTTCTGCCACCTGGACGTGGCGGGCCGCCGGCTCGTCGAATGTGGAACTGATGACCTCGCCCTTGACGGAACGCTGCATATCCGTAACTTCTTCGGGGCGTTCGTCGATGAGCAGAACGATCAGCACCACCTCGGGGTGGTTCGACGTGATCGAATTGGCAATCGACTGCAGCAGCATCGTCTTGCCGGTGCGGGGTGGAGCGACGATGAGACCGCGCTGCCCCTTGCCCACGGGGGTCAGAAGATCCATGACGCGGCCGCTCGTGGCCTCGCGTACCGTCTCCATCTTGATGCGTTCCTGGGGATAGAGCGGGGTCAGGTTATCGAACAGGATCTTGTTGCGTGTTTCTTCGGGAGACTCGAAGTTGATGGCTTCGATCTTGACCAGTGCGAAGTACTTCTCGCCTTCGTGGGGCGGGCGGACATTGCCGCTGATCGAATCGCCGGTCTTGAGGTCGAATTTGCGGATCTGCGAGGGCGAGACGTAGATATCGTCGGGTCCGGGCAGATAGTTGTAGTCGGGAGAACGAAGAAAGCCGTAACCGTCAGGCAGGATTTCGAGCACGCCCTCGGCAAAAATGTGGCCTTCCTTTTCGCTCTGGGCCTGAAGGATCTTGAAAATAAGATCCTGCTTGCGGAGACCGCTGGCGCCTGGAATTTCCAGGGTGCGGGCGATCCTGCTTAGTTCTGTGATGTTTTTCTCTTTGAGCTCAGCGATGGTCATGTTCACCTGCAAACGGGGCGGGATGGAAGTGGGAGAGAGCCGGAGGGGGGAGCGTGCTCCGAAAAAGGGGGCGGGAGTTCGCTGCTGCACGGCACGCACCCGCGCGCAGCATCTCCCGAGTTCAGCAGTGTAGATTGGGAACCGGAAGAGCGGCTCCTCTGCGAGGAAGAGCCGCTTGAAACCGTGACTTGCTCAACAAATGCTCGGGGAAACTCGGCTTAAGCGGCGCGGCGCTGTTCGATGGGCTGGACTGCGGGAGCCGCTACGGGCGCGAGTGTACCGGGATTGGTGCTATGAAAGCGGACCAGGACCTCGTTGGTCGTGTCCTGCAGCCGCGTGTTGGGCTTGTGCAGCATGCGAGTCGCCTTGCTCGCCAGCTGGCACAGCTGGTAACGATTCGATACGTGGCTCAATGCCCCGAAAACCAAATCAGAACGCATTACGGATATCTCCTTAAAAAATGGCTGCCTGAGCGGAACTACC
The DNA here is from genome assembly GCA_036489245.1 of Occallatibacter sp. GTDB lineage: Bacteria > Acidobacteriota > Terriglobia > Terriglobales > Acidobacteriaceae > Telmatobacter. The sequence continues at coordinate 6,492 of DASXGD010000171.1, forward strand.
TGGCGCCGCCAGTGCAGCTGGCAACCAAAGACTGCCTAGTTGCCGATTGTTCCATCCCTGTGTTATAGACGCGCGGAAAGCCCGTCCAGTTCAAAATCTTTGATGCAATTCCGCCACATTGTGGAATTGGTACCGCCCATTTTTTGGTGATGCGCGTCACTTGAAGCTGTGGATTTTCGTCTGCCTTCCCGCTTTGCCGGCGTTTCAACAAAACACACCGGTGGACCAGCAGCTTAAACCGTGGTTCCAATGATTGATGCGGGAGATGGCAGAAGGGCGCAACCCAACCTTACTGTGCGATCAACCTTAGTGGATGGCACCCTTGAATGTATACCCAGTCGGGTTTGGGGTCAATAGTTTTTTGGAAGATTTTGTGTCCCATGACGAAGCGGCGTACCCGTTCCGGTACGCACTGATTAACCGGCTTAATATGTGAAGGATAGATCCAGTTCGGCCAGCCAATCGGAAGTCCCGAGCCCCCGCCTGGCACGTCGAATCGTGGCCCTCGGATTGGCCCGCCGGCGTTAACCTGGCTTCGATTTAGCGGACGCTCTGCCTGCGCCAGGGTTGCCCGTCGGGATCGGACAAGTTTGGCCGGTCTTGCGCATCCACTCCGCAAAAGAACCGGCGGTTTCTGGGGGCCCCTTTGGGAGCGGCGAACCTCTCGTCCAGGTGAAACATATACATAACCAGGACCCCCAGGAAGGGCAGCATCAGGATCGTCGTGTCCCAACCGGATAAAAAACCAGCACTTCCCATTTCAATCCTCCCCATCGATACGGCATCGGGCATGAGGGTTTTCTCATGTCGCTCAACCCGTTCATCGGCGGGGATTGGAAATTTCTTAAGAATCGGAAGTAACCAGGAGTCCCTATCTATCAGACGAATCCGGCTCGTCCCAGGAACGCCCGTCGGGATCGGTGCCAATGCGGCTCTTTCTGCCCTCTGCCGTTGAAGACGGTCGGCGGGTGCGCGCGCCGCCTTTGCGGGCGGTGAACACTTCGTCAAGGCGAAAGAAGCCGAAGACCAGCAGCGCGATAAGGGGAACGCCGAAGAGAAAAAGGTCCCAACCGGTCCTCGGTGCATTGGCGTTCACGTGATCTCCTTGCAGTCGGTGGTGCTGCTGGCACCAGTGCAGTGTATACGGAGATTCGGAGACAGGTTCAAGGAAAGCAGGACGCCGAAGTAATGAAAGCGGCAAGATCGGTTCAACGCATCCGATTGATCCGGCCCTGTCGCTCGCTTCACGTTGAGCAGCCGCGCCCGACGAGGCTCGGTCGCGCCTTCATTCTACGCCCAATAGCTGCGGTCCAAAGTGCGGTATTGGATCGCCTCGGCGAGGTGCGCAACCGAAAGACTTTCCGCTCCCTCGAGATCGGCAACGGTGCGGGCGACTTTGAGGATGCGGTCGTGGGCGCGCGCGGTCAATCCCTGTTGCTGCATGGCGCGCTCCAACAGCCGCTCGGCATCGGGACCCAACTCGCAATAAGAGCGAACCTGGCGCGTGGTCATCTGTGCGTTCGAATAAATCTTCTCGCCGAATTTCCTGAACCGCTCCCGCTGCCGCTCGCGCGCCGCCATGACCCGGGTTCGAATCTCTGCCGAACCTTCAGCCGCCGCTCCGCCGCGCAGTTCCTTATATTGAACCGCGGGGACCTCGATATGGATATCGATGCGATCGAGAAGCGGCCCGGAGATTTTCGCGACGTAGCGCTGAATCATCGGAGGCGTGCACATGCATTCGCGCGACTTGTCGTTGAAGTAGCCGCAGGGGCAAGGATTCATGGCGGCCGCGAGCATGAAGCGCGCCGGGAAACTGAGCGACATGCTGGCGCGGGCGATCGTCACGGTATGGTCTTCGAGCGGCTGCCGCATCACTTCCAGCACATTGCGGGGAAACTCCGGCAACTCGTCGAGAAACAGCAGCCCGTTGTGCGCAAGGGACACTTCGCCCGGACGGGGTATGACGCCGCCGCCGATAAGACCGGCGTCGGAGATGGTGTGGTGAGGCGAGCGGAATGGCCGTTGGGCCACCAATCCCGCCGCAGCGTCGAGAACGCCGGCCACGGAATGGATCTTTGTGGTTTCGAGAGCCTCGTCGAAGGTGAGCGGCGCGAGGATCGATGGCAGCCTCTTGGCCAGCATCGTCTTCCCCGACCCGGGCGGTCCGATCATCAGGATGTTGTGGCTTCCGGCCGCGGCCACCTCAAGCGCGCGCTTGGCCGTGTGCTGACCGCGCACGTCTTTGAAGTCGACGAGGAAGTGCTGTAACTCGTTGAGCAGTGTTTCAGTGGAGACATGGAATGGCTCCCGCTGGATCACCCCCACCACCGAGCTGTTGAGCAGATCCAACACGTCAAGAAGGGACGAGACTGGGAAAACGTTCACGCCCTCGACGACCGCGGCTTCAGCAGCGTTGGCCGCCGGCAGGATGAGGTTGGGGATACTCTTCTCGCGTGCGAGGATGGCGACCGGCAGCATGCCGGGAATCGGGCGGACGCTTCCGTCGAGTCCCAGTTCGCCGACAAGAAGAAAGCGGTCGAGGTTGTCAATGCGCAGCGCGCCATACGCGCCCAGGATGCCGACTGCGATGGGCAGATCGAATCCGGAGCCCTCTTTTTTCAGATCGGCCGGCGCCAGGTTGATGGTGATGTGCGTAGGCGGGATCAGGTAACCGGAGTTCTTGATGGCGGCGCGCACGCGGTCGCGGCTCTCGCGCACCGCGGCATCGGGCAAACCAACGGTATGGAAATGGTCCTCATTTGAAACTACGCCGCTGTAGTCGACTTCGACGTCGATCAGATTGGCGTCGATGCCGTAGACGGCTGCGCTGAGGGCCTTGAAAAGCATTGTGTGAGTTGCACCGAGTGTAACAGAAGCCAGCTATTAGCCGTTAGCTTTTAGCTGTTAGCTTTTTGGCCCATTCGCCACCACGCCACCGGACTGCTCTCTGCACGAAATCTCGTGTAGGTGCCGAATTGCTAAGCATCCAGGGAAAAAGGCAAGATGCTGACAGCAGAAGCCAAGAGCTACGTGCTAAAAGCTAATAGCGGATAGCTAGAATCTGTCCACTGTCCTACAATCACTTCCGTGACGACGAGTCTGTTCGATCTTTATAAAATCGGCGTTGGTCCTTCGAGTTCTCATACGATGGGTCCGATGCGAGCGGCGTGCCAGTTCGCTCGCGGGCTTGGGGAACACGGAGTCTTGCCGAAGGTGGAGCGCGTGCAGGCGGACCTGTATGGCTCTCTGGCGCTTACAGGTTTGGGCCACGGCACCGATCGCGCGGTCCTGCTGGGACTTGCGGGCAACGAACCGTCGACCATTGATCCAGCCGCCATCGCGCCCACTGTGGCTGCGATTCGAGCCACCGAGCGCATCGATCTTGCCGGCTCGCATTCGATCTCGTTTGTGGAAAACCGGGACCTTATCTTCCATCGCTCCACAATGTTTCCTCCGGGCGCGCACATCCAGCACCCCAACGGTCTGCGATTCGCGGCCTTCGATGCCGCCGCCGGAATCCTTGAAGAGCGAACCTTCTTTTCGATCGGCGGCGGATTCATCACCGAGGACGTTTCCGAACCGACGACGGGTCAAGCGGTCCCCGCGATGAGCCCAGGAACGCCGCCCATCCCCTATCCGTTCCACAGCGCGGCGCAGTTGCTCGAACTCGCCGAAACGCATGGGCTCAGCATCAGCGAACTGATGTTGAGCAATGAAGCGGCGCTCGTCTCCGGGAAAGAGGGGCGAGCGGAGGAACACGTGCGCGCAGGCATCGATCGCCTCTGGAAGACTATGAAGGACTGCATCGAGCGCGGCATCGCGACCGAAGGAATTCTCCCCGGCGGTTTGAATGTGCGGCGCCGCGCGCATCGCCTGGCAGAGCGTCTCGTAGAAAAGGAACGCGCCGGCATGCCCACTGATCCGCTGGCCCCGCTCGATTGGGTTACGGTCTATGCGATGGCGGTGAACGAGGAAAACGCCGCCGGCGGCCGCGTCGTCACCGCGCCCACCAATGGAGCCGCGGGTGTAGTACCGGCGGTTGCGCGCTACTACGAACGTTTTATCCCCGAAGCGGACCATGCGGGCATGCAGCGCTACTTTCTCACTTCGGCGGCGATCGGCATCCTGTACAAGGAGAATGCCTCGATCAGCGGCGCGGAGGTGGGCTGCCAGGGCGAAGTGGGCGTCGCCTGTTCGATGGCCGCCGGCGGATTGACCGCCGCGCTGGGCGGAACCAATGGCGAGATCGAGCACGCTGCGGAGATTGCCATGGAACACAACCTGGGTATGACGTGCGATCCGATCGGCGGCCTGGTGCAGATTCCGTGCATCGAGCGCAACGCCATGGG
>DASXGD010000217.1:0-2796 GCA_036489245.1 Occallatibacter sp.
TCTCCGCGGGCGAGCGCAATTGCAGCGCCCAGCAACACGCAGAAAAGTGCCGACTGCCAGAAAAGGGGACCCGGAATGCGAAAGTCGCCGAGAGCCAGCGAACCGAACAGGCGCACCAGGCGCACGCCAAAGTGCAGCAGCACGGCAACCGCCGCGGCGGGAACAAACGCGGCAGCAGGCCAGACAACTTGAGCCAGCAAGGTCACGAGCGCCGCCGGCATCAACACCAGAAGCAGGGGCAGAATCAGCATGTTGACCGGAAGGGCAAAGATCGTGATGCGATGGAAGTAGATGGCCATGGGCAGAGTCATGGCCAACTCCACCACGCAGGCCACCACTACCAGTTCCGCAACGCGGAGCGCCGCTCGCACCAACCAGGGAAAGGCGCGCCATCCAACGAATCGATTGAAAGCGGCTGCCTGCTTCGCGGCGATCAGGCGCATCGTCACCCGGAACTGCGCCACGAGCGGGGGGAGTTTTACATCGATGGCGATTAACCCCAGGTCCTGGGTCGCGGTGAAATACGGATGAATTGTGGCCTGCAACAATGGAGTAGCGATACCGCCGATCGCGACGACCGCGAGGAGCGTCATCTGAAAGCCGGAGTCAAACAGGCTGCGCGGGCTCGCGACCAGCAGACACAAGGCTGCAAAGCCGATGGTGTTCATGGGGCTGCGATCGCGGTAGACCAGGCGCCCAATGAGATAGAGCGTGACCATCCAGAGCGAACGCTGCACCGGTGTGGCAAATCCGGTGAAGAGTGCGTACGCAAACGACGCAACAATCGTAAGCACGGTGGCCGGGACGCGCGGCAATCGCAGCCTCTTTGCAACCCAGAAGATGCATCCCGACACGATGGCCAGATGAAAGCCCGACACCACCAGCATGTGGAAGGAGCCGGTGCGTTCGAATCCAACCCGCAGCGAATGGGAGAGAAAGGTGCGGTCCCCGGTGACCATGGCGGCCAGCATGATGGCGTCGTCCTGGCTGAGACGAAAGGGCGAGGGCAGTGCCCGCGTGGCGGCCGGCAACGCAAGCAGCCGCGTGCTTGCGGCACGTTGCGCTTCGCTTAAGCGGCAACGAACCGAATCTGCGGCGAAACGCCAGCGTGCCGAAAACGGCGCAGCCGCAGAAGCAGACGCCGATCCGATCCGCTCAACTCGGTCGGCGTCGACAGAGGCTGTCGAAGTAATGCCCTGATCGAGCAGGTAGTCCTGGCGGCTCCAGACGCCGGGATCGTGATACACCTCGGGAGGAAGCAACTGGGCGGCCGCGCGCACGTGTTCTCCGCAACGGAACGGCTGGTCCGGCGCGCCATTCCATCGGACCGTCAGCCGCACACCACCGTCGGTCGGGACTTGGTCATCCTGTTCGTCGGTCACCAATTCGATGGACGACAAGCGCAGGTCGATGCGCTGCGTAATGCGCTGCTCTGTGGCTGAAGGCTGATCCACATCCTGTTCGATCTCGCCGCGCACCGGAGCCGCGTCTGTAATGGTGCCGTCCAAGGTGCGAAGCAGGCCATTGGACAATGCGTTCAGCACCGGCGCCGGAGCGGGATGGGGCTCCATCTCCGCGCACCACGCTCCCAGCAGGCACCACAGAACTCCAAGCGGTAGCCAGGCCATGCGCTGGGCACGGAGCGCGGCCGCGATACAGAGCGTCGCGGTCAACGCGAGGGCAACCAGAACGACGCTGGGACGGAGCCACATTCCTTTAGCCACGGTGATTCCCAGGGCGAACAGCCAGGCGGCATGGAAAAGCGGAATCCCACCCCACGAATCCAAACCCTTCCGAAGGAGTCCCGGGATTTCACTCTTCGGTGCAAAGCGGGTCTGATCGGATTCCGGCAGCACGGCCGACCGCCGTGACTCCGCTAAGCTTTCCGGCGCTGCAGCGCCGGCCGCGAGCCCGATCGTGGCGGAGTCAGATTCCATCGCGCCCTGAGATTGAAAAGGATCTATGGCTCTTAAGCCTATCAGGCGCGGTGCAGCCGGACCACTGTCTCCAGGTGAAAAGTCTGCGGGAACAAGTCAACCAGGGCGATCGATTCCACTCCATAGCCGGCCGCGATAAGGGCGCCCAGGTCGCGCGCCAGGGTGGCCGGGTCGCAGGAGACATACACCACGGCGGGCGCCGCGATCGCAGCCAGTAGAGTTGTGATCTCCGCCCCCAGCCCAGTGCGCGGCGGGTCGACAACGACCAGGTCCGGGGTCCCTGGAGACAGGTCTTCGTTTCCGGGGTTGAGGCCGTGCCTGGCGCCGGTTCGATTGCGACCGAGAAAATCGAGTGTCGAAGCGCGGACGGCGGCGCCGGTGGTTCCGGAAAGATTAGCTTCGAGGGCGGCGATCGCGGCGGGTGAGGACTCGACCGCGACCACCCGCTCGAAACTCGCCGCGAGCCGGCGCGCAAAGAGGCCGACTCCCGCGAACAGGTCCCAGGCCAGAGTGCTACCGTGCCCGGAAGTGACTCGTTCAACCAGCGCATCCACCTGCCACCGATTCACCTGGAAGAAAGCGCCATGGTCGACTCGATACTCTGCGCCGGCGGCCCGATACTGGATCGACGTTGCGCCCCACTGCGCCAGCGTTCGCGGCGGTTGATTTGCAGTCTCGAAAACGAGCTCGGCTCCCGCCAATTGCGGAATGCGCTTCCCTAACGCCGCGGCAAAATCATCGAAGCGAATCTTCGCGGGAGCCGCAACAAACACCGTCAGCAGAAGCGCGGTTTCATCCGCGTCGCAGAAGAGCGCCAACTCGGTCGCACGCAGCGCAGGCAAGGATGACTTCAACACTT
>DASXGD010000237.1:0-14658 GCA_036489245.1 Occallatibacter sp.
ACGCTGAAGTAAAGTTGCTCAGCGTTGTTTCAGGTCCTACCCTTTGCGCCGATAAAGGATCTGAAAATCGTAGCCCGGGTTCGCCGGGAACAGCCCCGCCACGTGGCGCAGCCGTTCCGCCAGCGCCGGCGCGGCCAGCAGTGGATATTCGCGCTCCCGCAGATCGTGGTAATCGAAATCGACCGCCAGCGAAAGCTGGTAGATGGCCAGCGCGTCGGAGAACGACGACTCGATGTAGCTGTTGCGGGCGCGCTCATCGATGCCTTTGGAACTGCGGCTGTCCTGGGCGCGGCGACGGGTTTCCCACGCGTCCTGGCTGGTTTCGCCGCGCACCTGCGCTTCGGCTTGCGACCAGGCCAGCGAAGCGAAGCTCTCGGGCACGCCGGCCGCCTCCACAAAATTGTGCGCCACGTTGATAAAGAATTCGAAGGCCAGGCCAAAGCGGTCTTCCACCAGCCGGGTGGAGAGAAATACGGCCTCGGTGGTTCCAAAAGATGCATTGCGGTGGCAGACCGCGCGGTCGCCCAGATCGACCGTGTAGGAGGGCGCAATCATGGTTTCGCCGGTGTCTGCGATCGCCAGCGGTACAAAGTAGTACGCGCGATGTGCGAGCGCCGGGGAGAGCGTCGAGGGCACCGCCCCCACCAGCCGCTCCAGGTCACCCTCGGGGATCCGTGTCTCTCCCCATGCCCCAAAGTGAATGCCGTTTGGAGCGGTGCCTACCTCAACCTGGGTGGCTACCTTCTCCGCGTTCCAAAGTTCGATCTGCGCGCTGCTGGCCATGAAACTGTATTCTAGACGAGACCACCCCAGCGATGAAGACCTATCGCTTGGGACCCGGAGAAAGGCGGAAGTTGACGCACACACTTCAATCCCCGCGACGAGGCGGAACATTCCTGGGATTTCCCCTGGCCGGGTTCGGCCTGTTCACCAGCCTGCTTTTGTCCGTCGCGTCCGCGTTCTTCGCCTTCTTCGCGTCCACCTGCATTGCCATTTTCGCGCTGCTGATGTGGAATCTGGGCGGCCACCACGCCGTCAACTATGCTGACAGCTACCGTTACGTCGGCTTCCCTGCGGGCGTCATTGTTTTGCTGGTGGCCCTGCCGGTCTTCGGGACCCTGTGGGTGCGGGCCAAATTCGAAAAGTGAGGGCGGATGTATGCCGGTGCATTCCATCGGACTGGATGCATTGAAAGACGCGCTGCCGAGAGGTGCGGGCGATCCTCAACCGGGCGAGCAGCAGTTCCCCCAAGTCCGATCCCCGCAACTGCAATCATGGTGTGCATCGCTCGAAGCGGGCGGCATCCTCTACTTTCCCGAAACTCCCATACCCCTGCCCGATGACGATATTCAATTTCTTCTCGGCCAGCACCAGTCCGGAAGCCGCCTCCACAAAAACATCTCCTACAAGCCTGAAATTGATCGCTTGAGCGGAGTCGACAAAAAATCCACGCCCGGCGCCGTCGTCGAGCAACTCCACTCCGTGATGCGCCGCTATTCGGCCAGTGTGGAGAAGTTCCTCTCGGGCTTTCTCGCCCCCTATCATGCCCGGTGGCATATGGACTACGCCAGCTATCGCCCCATCGAGGAGCAGGGACGCGACCTGCCCCTTCGGCGCCGCAACGACCTGCTCCATGTCGACGCGTTCCCCACCCGCCCCACCCGAGGCTGGAGAATTCTCCGCTTCTTCCACAACATCCATCCCGAGAGAACCCGCGACTGGATTGTCGGAGAACCCTTTTCACGAATTGTAGGAAGCTTCGCACCTGGCAAGCTGGCCGTGCCGCGTCCCGGCGGCGCGCTAGGACGCACCGCCCGGCAGATGGCCGTGGCGACGGGGCTGGGTCGCCTGGTTCCGCAATGGAAACGCACTCCCTACGACGAGTTCATGATGCAACTGCACAACGCCATGAAGGAAGATGCGTTATTCCAGCAAACCTGCGTCCGCGAGTTTGTGCAATTCGCTCCCGGTTCCAGTTGGATGGTCTACACCGAGACCGTTCCTCATGCCGCGCTTGCTGGTCAATACGCGCTGGAGCAGACCTTCCTGGTCGATCCCGCTGCCATGGTCACGCCCGAATCCGTTCCCCTCGCGCATCTCGAGAAGCTGGCCGGCGCCCGGCTGGTTTGATCGAGACGATTTCGCGTTCTGGCTCAGGTTATTGGCCGCAATTTCGCAGCCACGTGCGCCCAAACTTGCCCACCGCCGACGACAGGACAACTGATCCGAAATCCCCACACATTCCGGATCTTCCAATGCGCCGTCATCTGACCCTCCCCGAGCTTCGCGAAGGGGAAGGCACATCTGAGAGACATTTGTGTCAGTTTTTCTGGTCTCACTTTCTTACTTGGCGGCCAGGGAGCACTTTTTTTTGCCCACAAGGGAACTCTCTCGCGGGGGGCCGGTAATCATGGATGTCTATGTTTGAGCGGATACGACGGACGCGGCTGGACCGCGAGTTAAGCGACGACGAGCTGCACCGTGCGGCACTCACGGGGAGTGGCGAGGCCATGGCCACGCTCTACCGGAGACATGGTGGGCTGGTGTACCGATTCACTCTGCAGATGAGCAGAAATGATGCGGTCGCCGAGGAGATTACGCAGGAAGTTTTTCTTGCGCTGCTTACGCAGTTAGATCGATTCGATCCAGGGCGCGGCACGCTTTCGACGTGGCTTTGCGGGATCGCTCGACGGCAGCTCTGGAAGTATCTGGAACGCAGCGGTGCCGCAGACCGGTTCGACTTCGACGAAGAGAGCGCAACCGAAGTGATATGCCCGAGCGACGGGCCGGCCGAATTATTGCTGCGGCGTGAAGCCGTGGATGCGGTGCGTGCGGGATTGGAACAGTTGCCGCTCGTGCTGCGCGAAGCGCTGATTCTGTGCGCGCTTGAAGAGATGAGCTACGAAGAGGCCGCGCAGGTTCTCGCGGTGCCGGTGGGCACCGTGCGTTCCCGGCTCCATCGAGCGAAGGCGCAGCTAGCGGGTTTGCTGCGTGCGGAAATGGCGAACACTGTAAGGAGGCGTGGATGACCACCAATCGGGACTTGGACGAAATCCTGGCAGAGGTCGGGCGCGAGCATCGGGTCATTAGCGCACCGGAGAGGCTCGAACTCATGTTGTTCGCTGCTGCCTGCAAGAAGAAGGCTTTCTCGGTAGGGAGGTTGGGGTTCACATGGAGTTGGGCAACGGTGGCAATCCTGATTGTCGCGGTTGCGACTGCAGGGACCATTTGGCAGAATCGAAAGAGGCCCCAACCAAAAAATCAACAAGCGCAGTCTGCGCCAGTGTCGCAGGTCAGAGCTGAGGCAGCGCTTCCTTCCGCGTCACTCATAGAGAAGAAGAGTGTCTCCGCAAAATCTACGCGGACAGGCAGGGCCGGGACAGACCGCGCCAGCCGGCGTGATTCTTCTCAGAAGCAGCCAAGCTGGAATTCATTGGACGAATTTGTGCCCTTGCCGGTGAGTGAGGGGCTGGCGCCCGCTGCGGATTTGAGTGTGGTGCGGATCAAGCTGAGGGGAAGCGATCTTCAGCAGTACGGTTTGGAAGCGCCGGCGGATGCCGCTGCGCGGACGATGTTGGCAGAGTTTGTAATCGGTGAAGATGGGCTTCCACGCGCCATTCGCATCGTTCGGTGATTCTTCAAAGTTGGAGAGGAGTTGTGAGATGAAGACGATTCGAAGTTTTCGCATAGCTGCGGCGTTGTTATTCGCTGCAATGGGTGTGATTTGCTGGGCGCCGATGGCCGTGGGACAGCAAGAATCCGGCCAACCGGAAAAACGTGCAGCTGAGGCGTTAGCCATAGTGCAGCCAGACAACGAAGCAGGCGGCGTTCAGGAAGCGCAGCAGAAGGTAATGCTGGAGGTGGTTGCAGCCGATGCGCAGGTTGTGAAGGGCAAGCCGTATTCCGCGGGCACGACAACGGAAACGGTGCAGACCCTGGCAGACGGCAATCACATCGTGCATCGAACCGTGAGCAAGATTTACCGCGATAGCGATGGCCGGACGCGGCGGGAGCAGACGTTCGGCAATGTGGACCCGGAGCATCCGTCACCGCACGAGGTGAAGGTGTTCATCGATGACCCCGTGAACGGGACGGCGTTTGTGCTGGACCCCGGATCGAAGTCGGTGGATGAAGTACAGCGAAAGCGCACATTTTTTTACGATAGAAAGTCTGAGGATGAGGCGAAAGGGACCATTCTGAAGGACAGCGAGAATGCGCAGGAAAGCGGGCCGGTGCGCATGATGGTCAAGTTCAGAGATGAGCACTCAGGCGACGCGCTTGCCGAAGTAATTCCGGACGAGAAGCGGGAGATCAAGAACGAAGATTTGGGAACGCGAAACATTGAGGGCATCGACTGCACCGGCACACGGCAGACGATCACAATTCCGGCTGGCGCGAATGGGAACGAAAAGCCGATCTCGATTGTGAGAGAAACATGGTTCGCGCCCGTCATCTCCGCGGTCGTGGAATCCACCACCGACGATCCTCGTTACGGGAAGACGACGTATCAACTGAAAAACGTGCAACTCAACGAGCCCTCTCGGTCGATGTTCGAGCCTCCTGCGGATTTCAAGGTAAATGTGCGGAAGTAGGTCTTGTTCTGGGGGGCGGATCAGAGGGGAGGTCTATGACACCTTCCCTCTTTTGACTTCTGCAACGAATGGAGAGCCGAACTACATCCTTGCAGCCGACCATTCGCGCGCCGCGACCCCGACTGCTCGCGTGGAATTCAGAATCGCCTGAATTCCGGGGCCGGCCAGGTGAAACAATGCAAGTCTCCATCCCACCCCAGTCCATTTCGGCGATCCGACCCCTGTCTCGCGCCGACGCATGAAACGCGGTTGCCGGGAGTGTAACAGCCATTGCTGAAGTTTCACGCCCGTTCATCATGTTCTGTATCCTTCTTCAATCAGAGAATCAAAGACAGGCGGTGGCGTTCGATGCGTATCGTGCTCTCCCTCGTTTGTGTCGCAGGGTCATGCCTTGCGTGCGGCTGCGCAGGCCATTCGATCCGCCCGGCGAGTCTCACTCGGCCGCCGGTTATAGTTTCAGACGCGGTGCGCGAGTCGCTGCCCAACGATTATTTGCGCGTCAGCTTTCTGCCCGCCGGCGTAAATGTGACAAGCCTGTCTCGCCCCGGGGCCATTCGGGCCTTCGCAACCGCGACACCGCTCTATGTTCCCCCGATGCGGCTGAAAGATCTCCCCTACTACTCCGGCCTGGTGAACAACGATGCCAATGTTCTGGTGGCCATGCGCTGCCGCCCGCCTCAGCCGGAGAAGGTCGACGCCGTGCTTGCAACCTGGCCCAACGTCTTCATGGCAATTCAACGGGATATCCCTGTCGATGCCGCCGCCTGTAATGCGCCATCGCCGGCCACGGCCACGCAGGTAGCCTGCTATGCCGGCGCTTTCAGCGACCCTCCGGCAACCATCGTGCCCTCGGCACTCGCGCACGTGTTCAGTTATGCAGGCGCGCTCTATGACGCTGACCACGCGCCCATGGCGAAATGGCTGCAGGAAAACTACGGAATCTACCCCGCCTTTGCCGGCTCAGGCTACTCCGTCAAGGATTCGTACTCCTTGAGCAGTGAACCGATGTCATCGCAGCAGATCCTCGCAAAATCGGTGTCCTCGGAATACATCCTCAAAAACGTCTCTTTGTCTGAAGCGGGCTGCCGATGCATTTCGGTAACTCCCTATCAGGGGAGGTCAGATGACCGGCTCGATCCGGATTTCATTGCGAAAGCGGGAGGCGATGGCGCCTGCACTCCGGTCCCGCGCCTGGAAGCCAATTCGCTCTGAAGGTTCGGTTCCTTCGCCAGCCAAGAACAACAAGGCCGCGCCCGATGGCGCGGCCTAGTCGCTTACCACTCCTGCTTCTCACATGCCTGCGGGCTTGGGGTCCTTGGGATCGAACTTGGCGATTCGAACCTTTTTGGCCAGGCCCAGCTTCGACAGAATCCAGATGCCGTAGAAGTTGGGGTCGACTTCGTACCACTTCAGGCCGTGCCGCGCCGAAACCGGGTGCGCATGGTGGTTGTTGTGCCAGCCCTCGCCGCCCGTGATCAGCGCTACCCACCAGAGGTTGCGCGAACCGTCGCGGGTCTCGAAACGCCGGCTACCCCACATATGCGTGGCCGAGTTGACCAGCCACGTGGCGTGCAGTCCAAGCGTGACCCGCAGCAGCACGCCCCACAGAACCATGGCGATGCCGTTCACCAGGCCGCCCCAGAGCCATCCGCCGGCGAACAGCAGCAAACCGCTCGCGGTGATGGGGAGCCAGTGGTATTTGCTGAGCCAGACGTGAAACCGATCCTTGCTCAGGTCCGGGGAATAGCGCGAGAGAACCTCAGTCTGGGAATGCAGACCCTTGCCGAAGAGTATCCAGCCGGCGTGGGCCCACCAGCCGCCATCGCGGGGTGTGTGCGGGTCGCCTTCCTGGTCGCTGAACTGATGATGCACGCGATGGGTCGAAACCCAGAAGATCGGCCCGCCCTCCAGCGAAAGCGTGGCGCAGATGGCCATCAGGTACTCAATCCATTTGGGGGTTTGGTAGCCGCGGTGGGTGAGCAGGCGGTGATAGCACATGCCGATACCCACGTTGATGGCCAGCACGTAGAGCGCAGCCATGACCGCAAGCCGCGACCAGCTGAAGAAGAAGAATGCGGCCAGGGCCCCCGCATGGAAGAAGATGATTACGGATAAGGTGAGCCAGGTGACTCCCGCCGGGACGGTGGCGGCACGCCCCATGCGGATCTCGTTCCGGGCAGCAACAGCGTGCACGACTACCGACGCCGAAGACTCCGGGGCTGCGTGCAGGGGCTTGGGGGGGACGACGATCGTGGTTTCGGGGGTTGGGGAGGTTACGACTGATGCCATTCGGTGGTGCTTCCTCACGTGAGTGGCAGACAGGCCCACTCTACTTTGATTGTATCGTAGCCGACATTACGGATCGCCCGTGAACTGGATTTATTACCAGTAATGCCCTCGAATTCCACCGACACACACCAATAGCCCTGTTTTTTTTCGGGCGGTCGAGTTTTTTCCCCGTGTACGACAGTCCCCGGCCGCGTTTTCAAGCGGGCGTCGGTTACTCGCTGCTCACCGTCCCGTAAACCCCGCCCCCGCTGACGAACAGCTTCTCGGCCGTCCCGCGATAGACCCGGTACAGGGCAAATTGGCGCGAGTTATCTCCGCGCAGTTCAAACAGAAGTTCGGCGCGATTGTCGGCCAGGGCATCTACAGCATCCACCAGCCGCATGCGCGGTGTCTCATCCAGGTGCGCATAGTCAGTGACGCTCTTGAACAGCACGCGGACATCGCCATACAGATCCGGCTGGGCAATCACGGTCACGAATTTCTGGCTGGGGAGCGGGCTGTCGGTATGCGCGGTCAGTACCAGCGTTGCGCCTGACCCGTAGGCCAGCTCAAAAACCCGAAACTGCTCATCCGCCAGCACCGCGGGTGGGGGCGGAGGCGCTGCCGCCTTGGCCGTGCGCTTCACGGTAGCCGTCCCCGTGTGCCGGGGAGCCGCCGGGGGAGTAGCAGGAGCCGACAGTCCAAGTGCGGCCCGCGCCACGTCCTCAACCGCAGCCTTCATTTTGCCTTCATCGTCAGGATTGGCCCACGAATATGTCCAGGGATGGTCGGGCCGGCTCTTGGCGTCGGAAACCGCCACCGCCTGCTGCATGTCGGACGGCAGTCCCATCAGCGTCGGCACCACCTCGGCTCCAAAACCATTGGACTTGCCACGCTTGAGGAGAGGCCGGTCCGGATCGGATGAGTTCGCCACCGAATCGACGTTGCCGATGTCGCCGGCCGGGACCTGGCTCGATGCTGGGCTCGATGCTGGATTGCCCGACGGAGCCGAGCCGGGTTTTTTCTCGAGCTTCGGGCGATCAGGGTCGTCGGCGGGCTTGGCCCCCGTGTCCGTCCCGGAACTGTCGCCACCGTTGTCGGAGGTTTTCTTGTGCAACTTGGGACGGTCCGGATCGTCGTCCGCGGCCGGCGCGTTCGAGGCTCCTGTCGAACTCCCGCTCCCGGTCCCGGAACCGGACCCCGACCCGCTTCCCGTCCCGTCCGCATGCGCCTTCCGATGCAGAACCGGCTTGTCGTCCTGGATATCCTCATCGACCTTCTCCGGGGCTATCGCCTTGACGGGTTTGGGCGGGGGCATGACTTTCCACTTGCCGTAGCCCACCCACGTGCCCTGCTCCTGGGCTGCATTCTGGATGTCGAACAGGCCGAAGGTCTTGCCGTTCAGTTTCAGCTCGTATTCCACCTCCCCCGTCAGGGCCAGGGGCTGAGGCCGGGCCAGGTACACGCCCGCGTCCTGAAGCTTCTCCCCGTCGAACACCGTCACCGGAATCATCCTGCAGGCCTTTGGCTTGCCCAGTTCCCCGGTCCACTCGAGAACCGCAACCGCACGCAGGTCGGGAGCGTCCTTGGTGGATTTCTTGATCTGCCCCGGATACTGGCTCCAGGTAAGTGCCGGAAGGAGAATCAGTGCGGCCGCCGCGATCGCCAGCCCTATAAAACTGCAGGCCCTGGAATTGCCATGCGATGACACCCGGCGCCCTCCTCGGAAATAATGCATCCTGATGGCCACTCGGGCCCTCCATCCAGTGAACGTGCCTATTGAAAATGTAAAGGAATGGTCGAATGGAACTGAACAGCAAAGTCGCCGATTTCACCCTGCAAACCGACGAGGACAAAACTGTAAGCCTCTCCGACTACGCAGGCAAGCCCGTCGTACTCTTCTTTTACCCCAGGGCCGACACTCCTGGCTGTACGATTGAGGCCTGCGGCTTCCGGGACACCTTCACCAAGCTCCAGAAGGCCGGCGCCGTCGTGCTCGGCATCAGTCGCGACACTCCCCACGCCCAGGCCAAGTTCCGCGCCAAATACGACCTTCCCTACACACTCCTTGCTGATGTAGACGAGAAAGTGTGCAATCAGTTTGGCGTGCTCAAGGAAAAGAACATGTATGGCAAGAAAGTCATGGGCATCGAGCGCACCACATTCCTGATCGGCCCCGACCGCACTCTCCTCCATATCTTTCCCAAGGTCACACCCGAAGGCCATGCGGAAGAGGTGCTCGATTTCATTCGAAACCATAAACCTTGAGAGAGCAATGAGATGGACTGGACCCTGACCCGCTTTTCGTTACTGCAACTCCAGGCGGTCTAACGTGCGCATCGTTTCTCTTCTGGCGAGCGCGACAGAGATCGTCTGTGCCCTGGACGCCGGCGAAATGCTGGTGGGCCGGTCGCATGAGTGCGACAGCCCGGGGTGGGTCAGCCGGCTCCCAGCCTGTACCGAGCCTGCGTTCGATGTCTCTGCTTCGAGTGCGGAGATCGATGCGGAAGTCCGGCGGCGGCTCAAGTCCGGTGAACCGCTGTATCACGTCCATGCGCGATTGATCGATCAGTTGCTCCCTGACCTGGTGATTACCCAATCGCACTGCGAAGTGTGTGCGGTCACTCCCGGCGATGTCGAGCGAAGTGGGGCTTGCGCGCTGGGGGTGCGCCAACTGGCGCTGTCCGCGTCGTCCCTGGAAGATATCTTTCAGAGCATTCATCGGATTTCCCGGGAGATTGGTCTGGAGGAAAAGGGCGAACTCGTGGTGAGGCGAGAATGCGACCGTCTCGCAAGAGTTCGGGAGCAGGCTGCGCGCTATTCGCGGAAGACTCTGGTCATGCTTGAATGGACAGACCCTCTTTTTGCTATGGGAAACTGGGGGCCTGAGTTGGTGGAGATTGCGAATGGCGAGCTCTTGCTGGGCAAGAAGGGCGAATATTCGGCCGCCATTCCAGCCAACCAGCTTCGGGACGCTGACCCCGAGTACCTGATCGTCGCGCCGTGCGGATACAACCTCGATCGCAGCCTGCGGGAACTGCCTGTGCTCAAGCGATATCCGTGGTGGCCGAAACTTCAAGCTGTCCGCAAAGGCAACGTGTTCTTCGCAGACGGGAATCTCTACTTCAACCGATCCGGCATGACCATTTCCGCAACCGCAGAAATCATTGCTGAAATTCTGCACGGACCGGTGTTCGCCGAAACAAGGGAAGGGCGAAGCTGGCTCCGAATTGAGCCGTCGGAAACGCAGGAATCGAAGCCGGCGGAGGTGAGTCGGGCTTGACCAGAGTGATTTTGTCCTGGAGCAGCGGGAAGGACAGCGCCTGGGCGCTGCACCTGCTCCGGCAGCAGCCCGGCATCCAGGTTGAAGCGCTGGTCACAAGCTTCAACACAGAAGCGGACCGGGTGGCCATGCACGGAGTCCGGCGGGAGTTAGTGGAAGCCCAGGCCAGGCTTCTCGGTCTCCCCATGTGGCCGGTCGAGCTGCCCTGGCCGTGCTCGAACGAGCAATACGAGCTCCGGATCGGAGCCCTGTTCGAACGAGCCGTGGAGGAAGGATTCGAGGCGGTCGCATTCGGGGACCTGTTTTTGCAGGACATTCGCGACTACCGTGAACGGCAATTGAATGAGCGAGAGCTCAAACCATTGTTTCCAGTCTGGAAGATTCCCACCACCGACTTGGCACGGGAGATGATCGCTTCTGGGGTGAAAGCGAAAATTGTCTGCGTCGATACGGCGAAGATGGCCAGGTCCTTTGCGGGGAGAGACTATGACCGGCGCTTTCTCGAGGAGCTGGCTCCCGGGATCGACCCGTGCGGCGAAAACGGCGAGTTTCACACGTTTGTTTACGAAGCGCCGGTGTTTTCGGGCCCCATTCCGGTGCGGGCCGGAGTCGTGATCGAGCGCGATGGGTTTGCCTTCGCTGACGTCCTTCCGGGATAACGGTCCGCCTCTCTTTTGCGATCCCCCCGAACGATTCACTCGATCCTGAAAATGAGCAGGAGGTCCGTCGTAGTGGCCACGTTCCAAAGCGCAGCTTCCAGGGCGCCCAGACAATGGAAGCTCATGAAGCGGAAGTTCTTTGAGCAGCGACCGGAGATAGTCGCGCCCCGCCTACTCGGCAAAGTCCTGGTGCATCTGACGCGCAACGGGCCGCTCGCCGGGCGGATCGTCGAAGCCGAAGCTTACCTCGGCCCCCACAGTGATCCTCCCGACCCCGCCGCCCACTCCCACCGCGGACCCACCCCGCGCAACCTGGTCCTCTTCGGCCACGCTGGCCATGCCTACGTCTATTCCATCTATGGCCGCTACTTCTGCATGAACGTTTCCTGCGAGGTCCAGGGGCAGGCCGGCTGCGTGCTGATCCGCGCTCTCGAACCCGTCACCGGGCAAAAGCAGATGGCCCATAACCGGGGACTGACCTGGGACGGACCCGCTGCGCCGGACGGCTCAGCCCGCCTGGCGCGCCAGTTGACCTCCGGCCCCAGCCGTCTGTGCCAGGCTATGGGTATCCTGCGCACCAGCCACAATGGGCTGGACCTGACCGACCCCCAGTCGCGCTTTCAAATCCGCGACGACGGCTTCGCTGTGCCCGAGGCCCTGGTGACCCCGCGCATCGGCATCAACGAGGCCAACGAAGCGGTTGATTGGCCCCTTCGTTTCGTCATTCCCGGCCACCCTTGCGTCTCCGGTCCCAGAAGTTTGAGCGGACTCCGCGTCTTTATCCCGTAAAGTTCCGTCTGTGAATTAAACGATCTCACCTGCGAGGACACTCTCCCCTTTGAAGATCAAACTCCTGTCCCTTCCCGCAGCTGCGGCCTCAGTTCTGGGCCTGGCGTTGTTCGCAGTGACCACCGTGGCGCAAGCCCCACCACCGGGACCGACCGGAGAACATGCGCATCCTCCCGCCCCCGCGCCGACCAATCTCAAAGTCCTGCCCAAAACCCTGACCGGCGATCAGGTACACGAGATCATGCATGGCTGGGCCAAGGCCCTGGGTACCCAGTGCGATACCTGTCACCAGGAAGATCCGGTCAAGAAGATGCCCAACGGCCATCCGGCGCTAAACTTCGCCGACGATTCCAAGAAGGAGAACGAAACCGCGCGCCAGATGGTCAAAATGACCATCGACATCAACAAGAACTACACCTCGGTAGTCGACAGTTCGCGAAGCAAGGACCCCCAGGCCAAGATGGTCGGCTGCGGAACTTGCCACCGGGGACAGGTGGATCCACCGGCTTATGTCCCCCCGCCCGACGAGCACGAGCATGAGCACCACGAAGGCGCTCCTCCCGCTGGCGCTCCGCCGACCGCCCCTCACTAGCACCCCGGGCCGGCGCAGCGGCGCGCCGGCTTACGGCTTCCAGACAAACGTGGTGATCGATCCGGCGGGCAGGGTTGTGGTCAGTCTCCTGCCCCGGAACGCTATCCCAATCTCCTGGCTCGTCGTCCCCGGATTCAGCGTGTACAGGACCATGCCTCCGTTCGGGTTGCGGAAAGCCACATCTTTGATCGCGCTCCCGGATGGCTCGTCCGACCCGATGCGCACCGCTCCCGGAACCAGAAACTTGCTGGCGTGTCCCAGCACGTAATAGTCGAGCTCCGGTTTGAACGTCGATCGTTCCGTATCAATCGTGATCAGGCCGCGGCAGGTGTCGCAGCCGCCCACAAATGGCCCGTGGTGCTGATCGGTAGCCAGTGCCCACAGCACATACGACCGCGACCAGTTCCGGGTCACGTCGATCAGCTCCGCCGCCTCTTCCGCCAGGATGTTGCCTTTGCCTTCGTAGCCCTGCTGCCAGGTTCCCCCGCTCGATTCAGTAACCCACTGGTCCTTCTGCGGGAACTTCTCGTGGAACTTGCTCATGACATCCGGGCCGCCGCCGTAGTGGTGCCAGGCTGTGCCCGCGGCCAGCACACCGGCCTTGGGATCGTGCAGCACCGTCTCGGGGTAGTCAGGGCGATCCCAGTTATGGTCGTAGGCCATCACAATCGGGCTCAAGTGCGCCTCTGCCAGCGCCGGGCCCAGCGCCTCCCCGAAGAACGTTGCCTGTTCGGCGGCGAGCATTTGCATGCCGCTGTACGTCGGCGTTGCAAACAGCGGCTCATTCTGAACGCTCAGCGCCCAGATCGGCACCCCGGCCGCCTGGTAGCCCTGAACAGTCTTGACAAGGTAATTGGCAAACGCCGCATAGTATTCAGGCCGCAGAGCCGCGGCTTCCTTGGTTTCGGCCTTCGTGCCCAGCATCGAACCCGTCGTCTTCATCCACCCCGGCGGACTCCAGGGCGTCAGCATCACCAGCAGCGACGGGTTCAGCGTGGCCGCCTTTTTGAGCTGGGGCAGAATGTACTCCTGGTCGTGGGCCAGGGAAAAGTGCTCCAGCTTCGGGTCATCCAATCCACGCGACGTGGTACAGGCCGCGGTGGTCTGCTGGCACAGATCGTCAAAGGAGTAGAACGTCACCGCCAGGTCCGAGGAGCCGACGGGCTGGCGGAGGATACTCAGCCCGATTCCGTCCCTGCGGCTGAAGAGCATCTTGAATGCCGAGTCGGTTTGCGCCGGAGGCAGTTTTTTAGAGAAGAGCCAGGCTGCGGAATCGGTCAGTGACGCGCCAAAGCCGTCGATCGCCTGGAAGCGCTGCCCCTCGTCCACCGTGATCAACGGGATCGCGGCGCCCGGCTCCGCTTTCCCGAAATGCAGTTTCCCGCGCGACGACAAGCCCTCCAGAAGGTCGGGAGTCGTCTGGTACACGGCCACTGTTTGTGCGTTCAAGGTTGCGTAGAAAAGGAGTACGAATCCACCGAGGCAGGCAAAACAAACACCCGAGCGTCTCATCCGATTCCTCTTTGAACTGAAGAAGAAATCGTATCAACAGACAGCCGCCAGGTGCCTCTCAATCCGCCGAAAGTTCTCAATATTGAGAGCTGCCGTGAAAACAACGCCTCGCTCCCACCAATACGCTGTCATCCTGAAGAGCGCAGCGATGAAGGATCTGCCCTGAAAATAACCCTATTCCACCTCAACGGTGTCATCCTGACCCCGAGCGTAGTGAAGGGGAAGGATCTGCATTTGCATTTTCATCGTTTCGGGTGGAAAACCGTTCCATTAGGCGACTGCCGTTGTCTTTTTCACGCTTTCTGGTGGAACACGGTTCCATCTCGGACTGCAATCTGCAATGAAGGCTGCCTAAGCGGCCTGCAATTCCAGCAGGATCGCCGCGCCCTGCGGCTTGAGGTTTACCGCCGACGCCTGGCCCTCGTTGTCGCGCAGGATCGTCGCGCACAGGCTAAGGCCCAGCCGGGCCGTGTCGATCCCGCCGCTCTGGGGCGGAAGGTAGGGATCGAAGGCGCGCTCGGGATGATTGAAGCCGGGTCCGGAATGGGCGACCACGATCTGCACCCGGTTCCCGTCCGCGGACGCTTCCAGCCGCACCGTTCGATCCGAAGCCGCATCCAGGTTTTGCACCGACTCCATGGCGAACTGCAGGCAGTGCAAGACCGCCTGGCGCAACTGCTGCGCATGACACAGCACCCGGGGAATCGTGGGCGAGACACTGAGCCGGAACTCGATCGATCGCTGCAGAAATTCGGAGCGGTGCAGGTGTTCCATGTCCGCCAGCAGTTCGGGCACCGAAATCGCGGCACGCGGGCCCACCGGCGAGCGCGCAATCTTCGACAGCCTTTGCAGAGTCAAGCGCATGTGCCTGGCTTCGCTCAGGATGGCTTCGATGCCTCTGCGCTCATGGTCGTCCAGGTGCGGCGTCTCTTCGAGCAGGGACGCGTAACCCAGGATCACCGT
>DASXGD010000269.1:0-6114 GCA_036489245.1 Occallatibacter sp.
CCACCAGGTTGCCGCCCTCGTCCCCCTTGGGGTTGGCCGCAGACACCCGTGTCGAGCAGTGCAGTGGCTGATGCACATCGCCCACCAGATGGATGAGCCAGACCAAGTCGTAGGACTTGATCGGGTCCGCTTCGTTGCTCGCCAGTGCGGCCCGGAACGCAGTAATCTTCTGCGTCACCGTTGGGACAGACAGGGGCGCGGGGTTGGCCGTGTCGCTCCCCAGAGGCAGGTTCGAAAAATGCCAGTACTTGTGGGTCTTCATGGCCGTATAGCCATCATTGAGGGTGGCTTGTTCGGCATGCGGTGGAGTATCGGTCCCCACGAAATGGCTTCCCATCGCCTTGATCTCGTCGGGCCACGTCGCGGCCATCATGAACACGTACATGTCCCGGTCGGCGCCGGACGTGCCTGAGGGAATATAGGTTAGCCATTGCTGGTAGTTGGGATTCAATTGCAGCAAGACTGAAACGCGCGCCTTCTCAGCTGGCGAAAGCTTTTGATATGCCACATAGGCCACTGTCATGTGACCCACACTGTTCCACGCTTGCACCATGGGACAAGCCAAAGCAATCAAGAGCGCTGTCAAAATTATTTTTCTGTTTTTCATTTTTGCTCTCCTCCGGAGACTGTTGGACGCCCGCGCGACGGACGCTTGCGGCTGCGCTGGTTTGCAAGCCGGGTTTCAATATACGAATGTCACCTTCACCCTGCGCGAAACGAGAAAGTATGGAACCCAGATCAAGGCTGCCAGAAAAGAACGGGTAATCGCCTGGAGTGGAGCCGACACCGCCACCGACGGCATAACTGCGTGAGCCGCAACAGCGTCTCCCACATCGACTATGAGGTGAAGGCAGAGATAGAAAATCATGTAGGTAGGAAAGGAACGCTTTTTCCTGAAGAAAAGAATATTGAGCGCGACGAGAACAGCAATGAAGATGAGATTGGTAGCTATCTCAAAAATGATCAGGCCCTCGAGCGCTGGGTGGGTTTCGAGATATGCATGTAGTCGGGGGTTTGTCAGAACTGGTAGATTGTGGGTTACCGTGTTACTCAGAATCATCAACGGGGAAATTACCAGTCCAATCCCAACCAAAACCAGCCAACCTGAGAGCCCCTCGAGATCGCGGCGGAACTCAAGCAGCGGGGACGAGAAGGTCCGTGGCGTTTGGCGCGCGTCCTTAGACTCGGCGTCAGCAGGCGCCGAAACCGTGTCGTGACCGGAAACCTCAGGCGGCAACTGGGGTCGGTTCACAGCAGCGCCACACTCGACGCACGCTGCCACCCCATCCTCCAGTTCGGACGCACACTGCCCGCATCGATTCACCATTCGCTTGTCTGCAGATTACGATTGGAATCATCGCGCGAAAGTGTGCACCTGTCAAAGCCATTTCGGAAGCACGGCGAGGAATTGCAAGATGATCAATCCGGCAACTTGGCGAGCTTCACCGTCTTTCCGGTGCGTGCCGATTCCCTCGCCGCATCCAGGATCTGCATCACGATCACGTTGGTGTCGAGCGCACTCAGGTCTCCCTTAGCTGCGATCTGGCCGCGCATCACCGCAACGAGGTACCCGAGCGACGTGCTTTCATCCAAGGGCAGCGGAGCAGCCGTCGAGCTGTGCTCTGTCGTTTCGTGAGCCAGCCGCGTGCGCAGACCATCCGCAGCGACCGTGATCACGTAGCCGGTCGCGCCGTACACTTCCATGTCCTTGCGGCTGAACGGCCATACCCACGAGCCCTGGATCACCGCCTGAGCCGTGGGGTACTTGAGCACGATCGTGGAGTCGTCGTCCACCTTGGGATAGATCTCGGGCTTGTCATGGTTCACAACCGCAGTTACCGACTCTGGCGTTTGCCCATGCATAAGCCAGGTCATGAGATCGACCCCATAGCAACCGAAGTCGTAAAGCGCGCCCGCGCCGTTTTCGGCCGGATCGGTGAGCCAGTTTAGAAACTCCGGACTGACCCCAATCTCTTTGGGACCCTCGTGGCCGTCATGCACTACCACACGGCGAATTGGCCCCAGGTGCCCGTTCTCGACTTCGTTGTGCGCGGCGCGGTTGCTCGGGTACCACGTCGTCTCGTAATTCACCAGGACCTGAATGTGCCGTTCGCGCGCCACGCGGCGAATGGCCAACGCATCGTCGACCGAAATCGTAAGGGGCTTTTCCACCATCACGGCCAGGCCATACTTGCCCGCGGTCTCGACCGCCTTGCGATGGGCGGCAATCGATGTATAGACCAGCAGCGCCTGAGGATGCCGGGCGTCAATCATGGCCTCGGGGGTGGGAAAGAAAAGATCGTGCGCCAGCGAGTTCTTTTTTTCGTACTTGGCCACCAGGGCGGCATTCGCTTCCGCAATGCCCACGAGCTGCACCTCGTGGTGCTGGGGCAATTGGGCAAGAAACCCGGCCACATGATCGTGCTCCAGCCCCACGATCGCCACCCGCAGCGGAGGCTGTTGCTCCTGAGCCCGACAAAAAGATACTGCGGCTGCCATCACCCCTATCATCAACCAACGTCCCAATCGAACAGCAGTGCAAACCGGAACTTGCCGCATGATCACCTGGATTCTCCCTGGCCCCCGATTCTACTCTGCCGCCCGGCGGCTCATGGATGCCGCCTGCCGACCGGCCGGACCGGACAGAAGCAACCGAGCTGTTTCCGGCCCCATCCTTGCCTATACACAGCCGCTGCGTTCTGCGGCTGTAACGGAGACATCCATGCATATGCGTTCTTTCCTGCTGATCGTAGTCATTTCCTGCGCACTCTCAGCGGCCGTTCCGTCTTCGGCGGCGTCCTTGCGTAATCACGACGCCTTCTTCGGATACAGCCGCACCGGATCCGACGCCTTCTATCCCAACACGGGTGGACTCAATGGGTGGGAGGCGGCCCTTCACATCCATCTGCACCCGTTTCTCGGTGTCGAAGGCGACGTCGCCCATTACGGCCTTGGCGCCCGTTCGGTGGTGCCGCGCACCACAACGGTGCTGGTCGGACCGCGACTCAGCGTCAAGGCTCTTGGCATTAATCTCTTTGCGCACGGGATGGTCGGCGGGGAGCACTCGGCCAACGGCGACGGCTCCATCTCCGGAGGGGGGTTCGCCTACGATCTGGGCGGCGGGGTCGATCTCCCCATTCTTCCCTTCTTCGCCTGGAGATTTTCCGCCGACCGCATCGACGCTCCCTCTCAGTCTCCCAGCGGAGGAGACCACGCCCGCTTCAACACTGGCCTCGTCTTCCGGTTCTGAGGGCCGGAAGCGCGGGAACCGTTTGCGTTCCGGCGGACGACGATTGCGGTTCCACGGGCAATTCCCGGCCTGGTGTAATCCAGATGCTCGCGTTGCCGTCAATTCCCGTGGATGAACCCCATTTACCGCTGCCCTTGTTGTGGATTCCGCACTCTCGAAGCGCCGGGCACGCCCTTGTTGTGCCCGGTGTGCTGGTGGGAAGATGACGGCCAGGAAGACGAAGACGCCGGCGATGTTCACCTCACCGTCAACGGCTCGCTCAGCCTCTCGGAGGCGCGCGTGCATTACCGCGAGTGCGGAGCGTCCCATCCGCGATTCGTCCCGCACGTGCGCCAACCCCTTGAACATGAGCTTTAATCGTCCCAGTTCGGCGGTAACGTGTCTTTCGCTACCCCCTGTACCTTTCACGGTACCGGTCTGGTTTGACCCTGCACAGTAAACCCTCTTACCATGAGATAGGTGATTTCCCCAGCCACGCGGACCCCGGGTGGTCACGCGCTTTTGAGCCGCGGTGTCCAGGTGTGGAAATGAATGGCGCCGAGGCGCCTGGAAGGCAATGCCCTTGAGTTCTGTCGATACCATCGAAAACAATTCCGAACCCACCCCCGCCGATGCCGCCCACACGCACGAAGGCCACGAGCACGAACATTCGCACGAACACGCCCATGGGCCGGTACTGAACCCTGACTGCACCCGCGAACTGGCCCTCGACGTTCCGGCCGAAGAGGTATCAAAGTCATTCAGCAGGGTCACGCGCAATTATCAGCGGCATGCGAAGATTCCCGGGTTCCGCCCCGGCAAGGTTCCAGAAGCTGTCGTCAAGCGGCGCTTCTCCGCCGAGATCCGCAAGGATGTGATCGACGGCCTCCTGCCCGAGCGCTTCAACCAGGCGGTGCGCGACCTCGGCGTGACCCCGGTGGGCCAGCCCCAGGTGACGGAGTTGACCGTCGAAGATGGGAGCCCGCTGCACGTGAGGGCGGTGTTTGAGTTTATTCCGGCTTTTTCCATCGAGGGCTACCAGAACGTCACCGTTCCTAAACCAGCCGCCGACATTACAGAAGAAGATGTCCAGCAGGAACTCGCCCAGCTGCGCGAATCGCGCGCGACCATCGAGCCTGTGGAAGAAGACCGCCCCCTGGTGGACGGGGATTGGGCGCAGATCTCCTATACCGGAACCATCGAAGGCCAGCCCGAAGCCGCTCCGGTAGCCGGCGAAGATACGCTGGTCGAAATCGGCGGCAAGGACACAGTGGAGGCATTCACCACGGCCCTCCGGGGCGCCACTCCCGGCCAAACCCTCAACGTTGCGGCGGAGTATCCAGCCGATTATCCCGAGGGCAATCTGGCCGGCAAAACCGTGGATTACACAATTGACGTAAAGGGAATCAAGAAGCGCACCCTTCCCGAGTTGAACGATGAATTCGCCAAAGAGGTCGGCGCGTTCGAGAGCCTTGGCGATTTGGAAAATCGGGTCCGCGAAAATCTTGCCAACCGCAAACGCCGCGCGGTGGAAACTGAAACCAAAGACAAGCTTTTTGCGGCCCTGATCGAACGTTTCCCTTTTCCCGTCCCCGAATCCTTGGTACAGGAGCAGGTTGACGCTCGCCTGGAGCGCGGATTGCGGGCCCTCGCTGCCCAGGGCATGGATACCGAGCAGATGCGTAAGCTGGACTTCGGGCGGCTGCGCGCCGCCCAGCGCGACAGCGCGGTTGCCGAGGTGAAAACCTCGCTGCTGCTGGAGCGAATTGCTCACGAAGAAAATGTAAGTGTTAGCGAAGAGGAATTGGATCGCGAGATTCATCTGGCCGCAATCCAATCGCGCGAACCGGTGGATAGCCTGAAAGTGCGATTGACGCAGGACGGCGGTATGGCTAGAATCCGTGAACAACTGAAAAAAGAGAAAACCGCGCAGCTCCTCTATGAACGACTGCCCGCTTGATCGCAGGCCGGCAGAAGTTGCCGCGCATTCCGGCCGAAGTTGAACATCGGGCTGTGCGGGTGGTCACTAACGGGAAACGATATCCCATAAGGACGAGCGAGAAGAAGAGACAAAATGGCATTGGTTCCAATGGTGGTTGAGCAGACGAGCCGGGGCGAGCGCGCCTACGACATTTACTCCCGTCTGCTTCGCGACAACATCATATTCCTGGGTACTCCCATTGATGACCAGGTAGCGAATCTCATCGTCGCCCAGATGCTCTTTCTTTCCGGGGAGGATCCGGAGAAGGACGTTCAGCTTTATATCAATTCGCCCGGGGGTTCGATCACCGCCGGTCTGGCGATCTACGACACCATGCAGTTCATCCGCAATAATGTTGTGACGTACTGCATAGGACAAGCCGCCAGTATGGGTGCATTCTTATTATTGGCGGGCACCAAGGGCAAGCGATTTGCATTGCCCAACTCGCGTATTCTTATCCATCAGCCGTCGATGGGCGGACTGAGCGGTCAGGCCACGGACATCGATATTCACGCCCGGGAAATTCTGCGCATCCGGGAAATTACGAACAACCTGATGGCGCGGCACACCGGTCAGCCGCTGGACCGCATCGAACGAGACGTCGAGCGAGACTTCATCATGAATTCACAGCAGGCCAAAGAATACGGAATCATCGACGAAATCATTGATCGGCCCCGCACGTAGGGACAGCCCCAACGGGCGGAATTCAAAAAGAGGCATCGAGGAGTAGTCCAACCATGAAAACGCGCACGGGACCTGAAGAAGCACTGCGCTGCTCGTTCTGTCACAAGTCACAGGACGCTGTGGCCAAATTGATCTCGTCGCCCAGCGATTATCCCCGGGCCTACATCTGCGATGAATGTGTCGCGGTATGCAACTCGATCCTTGAGGACGACCGCGGCGA
>DASXGD010000274.1:0-4491 GCA_036489245.1 Occallatibacter sp.
TGGAACTGCTCCATCTGCTGCCGCAACTGATTCATATGTTTCTGTTCGAACTTGTGCCGTAACTGCTCCATGTCCTTCCCGAACTGCTCCATGTCCTTGGGGTTCACCTGGAAGTCGTCAGCCTTGAAGTTTTGGCGGAACTCCTCCAACTGCTTTTTCAGCTCGTCCATCCGTTTCGGATCGATTTTATAGTCTTCAGCCTTGAAGTCCTGGCGGAACTGATCTATCTGCTTTTTCAACTCGTCCATCTGTTTGGAGTCGATTCTGAAGTCATCCGGATTGAAGTTCTCCCGGAACTGTTCCATCTGCTGCCGGAAGGTCTCGGCGACCGCGCCGGCGCCCGCTCCCCAGGCCGGGTTGAACTCGGCCAAAAGCGGGCAGGGACCGTCCGGAAGAAGGCCCGGGAACACATCCTGGTAATCGACTGCGCTTTTATGCTTCGAGTCGACCTGGAGGTTGATGATCTGCAGTTTGCGGTCGCGAAGGATGGTCACTTGCACGGGCTTGCCCTGGTTGGCGCGCAGGGCGCGATCCCAGTCGGCGGTGGTGCTGATGGGGTCATTGCCAACCTTCAGAATTACGTCGCGCGCCAGAATTCCCGCCGCCGCGGCTTCACTCTTGCGGGTGACGCCTTTCACCATGATTCCACCGGGGACTCCCAGGTAGTCGGCCATCTGGGCGGTAAGGGGCTCCACCATCGCACCGACGTGGAGGCTGTTGGTTCCGACGAAGGGCATATGAAAACCAGTCTCGGGCACATCGCCTCCGCCACCGGGAAGAATGCCCAGAGCCGGGGCCTGCCCCGACGTCTCGTTGCTATTCCCAAGCTTGTTCCAGACGTCCTTCTCCATGACCTTGCGGTCGACCAACTGGACTTCCACTGTCTGGGGGCTGCCGTCGCGGCTGAGCTGTAGCGTGACCTTGCGCCCCGCGGGAATCTCGCGCAGCATGCGGCCAAACTGCTCCGCGCCTTCGACTCTTTGCCCGTTGACTTCGAGGACCACGTCGTTGACTCGCAGGCCGATCTGACCCGCCGGGGCATCGTGGTCGATCAGTGTGACGAGCGCCCCGCGTGCTTCCTTGAGCTTGAGCCGGGACGCGGCGTCGCTGTCCACGTCAGTAACCAGTACGCCGAGGTAGCCCTGCGAGGAGTGCGACAGCAGAGGATCGACCTGCTCCAGGATCTGTACGATTTTTGTGGACTGCGCCATTGTTCCGGGCGGCGACAGCAAGAACCCGGCACCGAAAACGAGGAGAGCGGCTGGAACGAATGCGATCGATTGGAACGGCCTCAAAAGGTACTTCATTGTTTCATCTCCGATACTTCCCGATTTACGGCCCGCACTCTTCTGATTCGACGGTGCGAGGGCCATAAGGTACAGCTCATTTATTGAAAATCCGGCACGTGGCTCAAAGCCTGCCTTGAGACCAGGCGGATATGTGGATTCTGGTCGGAATTGGCGACCGTGTGGAGCACCTGGCGCACGCTTGTATCCGCGTCGACGGGCTCAAGCATATTGATGGCCGCTGTCCGGATGCGTGGATCGCTGTCGTTGAGCAGCGATTCCAACACCGCATCGCGCACCCGCACGTCCTCGGCCACGTATGGCTGGAGTCCTTGAAGGGCATTCAGCCGCACCCCCTCGTCGCGGTCGTAGCGCAGCACCACCATGAGCGCGTCGCGGATCCCGCCCGCTCCGCGGCAGGCATGCCCGGCGCGGCACTCGGCCGCCAGCAATTCTACAGAATCTCCGCGGACCCCGGCGGGGTTGGAGTTATCCGAAGCCAGCATCAGTAATTGCCGGATATCCCGGTCGTCCAGCGATCCCTTCGCCTCGGTCGGCACCAGCCGGTTGTAATGCACCACGACCTGTTCGCTGTTCGGCTGGCGCACGATGCTGGAGATATTCGCCACTTCGACGTCGTTGCCAACCTCCGGCAGCGGTCCTTTGGGCAACTGCGTTGCAGCACTGAGTTGCGCGGCATGCGATTGGGCGATATGGTAGCCGCCCAGGCTCCCGGCGCCGGCGCCGACCAGCAGCAACAGACAAGCGGCCAGCGGCGCTGCCTGCAGGTTGGCAAAGTTGTTCTGCGCCCGCTGTGCAAGGCGTTCCAGCCATGTCTTAGGGGGGAGCCCATCCAGCGCTTCCTCGAGCCGCAGCCGCGAGCGGGCAATGAAATTCGCCGACGGTTCGGCGACCGGATAAGCCTCGGCCAGCAGTTTGAGAGCCTGGAGTTGTTCCCGCTCTCCCCGGCAGCCGAGACATGTAACCAGGTGCCGATCCAACTCGTGGGCAGCGTCATCGGGGAGTTCCCCGTATGCGGCCATCACGATCCGCTCATGAGCAAGTTCGCAGTTCATACCCAACGTCCTTCCAGCCTCAGAAAATCCCACAGATCTCAACCCCAAACCCCGCCCCACCGCTGGTGGCTAACGGAGACCCGCCAATTGTGCTCGTAGTTTTTTTGTCGCCCGGAAGAGTGTGTTTTTGGCGGTCTCTTCCGTGGTGTTCAGCATTTCTCCGATGGTGCGCAGGCGGAGACCCTGGTAGTGTTTCAATTCGAAAACCATGCGCTCGCGCGGCGTAAGCTTGGCCAGTGCATCCTGGATCTTCGACCCCAGCACCTTGCGATCCAGTTCCTTGGCGGGGTTGGAGAAGGCGCGCTCATCGGAAACGGACGAGAGCACGTCGATCTCGTCCCCCGAATGATCGACGATGACAGCCTGGTCCTCGCGGCGGGTTTTACGACGACGCAGCTGATCCAGGCAAAGATTGGTAACGATGCGGTAGATCCAGGTGTAGAACGAGCACTCGAAGCGGAAATTGCCGATGTACCGGTAGGCCTTGAGGAAGGCCTCCTGGTAGATGTCCTCGGCGTCGTGTTCGCTGCCCGTGAGATGCATCGCCAGGCGCAAAACCTGCTGCTCGTACTGCCGCACCAAGGCGTCGAAGGCGGCGCGCGAGCCCGCCTGAGCCTCGCGGATCAGCTCAGTCTCCGGCGCGCGCGACTGGATACGCCCCTGGGCGCGGTTCGGTCCGTCCATTGCGGTGGTCGCAGACATGCCTGGGGAGGATTCTACCTTCCTCGCAGTTGGCCATGACAAAACTGCCGGTCCGCCAACCGTAGAAGTAGGGTAACTCACCGCATCCGTCGCCATGTAATCTCCGTGTCAGGGGATTGTAAGACCACACGCTGCTGTCATCGGATTGACGGTTCAAATCCCGATTGGTGAGCCAGAAGCAAACATGCATGACCGTTGCCACGGTCGATGGCGAGAGCGATTGAGGCCACCGAAGAGCGGCAATTCGGGTGGTTGGGACAAGCCTGTCGCGCCGGCCCGGAACGTTCGCAATCGGACCCATGAGGGATGGGTAAACTGAAGACACGATGAATGGCAATCTCTTCGATGGAACCGCCCCGCCGCCAGCCACCGGACAGGATCAATGGTTCACCGCGCATTGCGACGGTGGCTCGCGCGGCAATCCCGGCCCCGCCGCCTACGGCGCGGTGATTGAGGACCCTCGGGGCCAGGTTTCGGCTCGCCTGAGCGCTTTTCTCGGCGTGCAGACAAACAACTACGCCGAATACGCCGGCTTGCTGGCGGTGCTGAAATGGGCGGTCCAGAACGGCGTCCGATGCCTACGCGTGGTCTCCGACTCGGAATTGATGGTCAAACAGATGAAAGGCACGTACAGGGTGGCCAGCCCCGGGCTTCGGCCATTGTGGGAAGAGGCCCGGCAACTGGCGCGCAAGCTCGACGGCTTCCAGATGACCCATACGTTGCGGGCCGGAAACAAGGAGGCCGACCGACTGGCGAATGAGGCGATGGACCGGGGGATGGGGAAGCCAACTGGCGGAGGGAGCGGAACCGGGCAGCCATCCACCCAGACCAGCAGGGCGGGGGGCCCCAATGCCCAGCACGCGACAAGACCGGCGGACAAGCCCACGCCGCCCAAACCGGAGCGCCAGATCCTTGAAGGCTACGTCAAGAACGGCGTTGTTCACCTGTTAGAGGGCGAACTGCCGGACGGCATCTTTGTAAAGGTCGTTCGGGAGTAATAGCCGGTCCCACCACAGACTTTCGTAACCCCGCCCCGGTAATGGGATTCCGACCGGCCCGCGACTCACAACCAGGCACCTGCCTGCCGCCTAAAGACCTTCTCTTAATTATCTTTGCCGTTTTGGTTTGGCGTGCCATCTCCTGCAAACCAGAAATCTTTACCGGAGGAAACTATGACCGCTGCGAACCTGGCCAGCCGTTTTCCGCCTAACTGGAAGGCGATTCTTACCCTTGTATGCCTGTTCGTAGCCGCTTTCATTGTGGTGGCCTGCAGCAACACTTCGAACGGGTCGTCTGGCTCGACAACTCCCACCTCGACCATGGCCACGGTCAACGTCCGGGTGAGCGATCCGGCCACCTGCCAGTCGCCCAGCGGTCCTTTTTCCCACGTATACGTCACCATCACGGATGTTCGGGCCCACGTGAGC
>DASXGD010000278.1:0-1838 GCA_036489245.1 Occallatibacter sp.
CGGCAAGATTAAAAATCGCGTGTTGTAAGCCAGCAAGCGGAGGTTGCGACCTCGCTGTTCTGCGCTCCAGCCAATGTAGCGGTCGCGACTGCGCAGATGACGCGGGGCCGAGCACCAGGCCAGGCAGGCGACCGGCCGCCCTCGCCCCCACACCAAGTACTTCAGGTGTTCTCCCACCGGCTGCTCGTAGCCGAGATAATGATGTTCCTCCAGCAAACCGTTCCACAACGGCTCTTTCTCGGTACGCCGCACAAGTTCGAACTCCAGCGGCTGGAGGTTACACAGACGGCCTTCGATGGGTGTGGTATCGATCCGCGCTGGCTCCGGTCGGGCTCGGTTGGCCAGCGGGTTATGCCGCACGTAACTCACCGGCGGCAACTCGATCTGGCCGGCACGGTCCAGCATCAACAACAGGCCGCGGCACACCATGTCGCGCAACGCACCATTGGCCTGGCGCCACTGCCAGGCTTCACAGAGCTTGGTCGATAGCGTGCGGCGGCTTTCCTGCGGGTGTCGCTCGATCAGTGCGCGTATATAAAGGATGTCTTGCTGGCTGATCTTCCGGCCCCGATATCTGAACTCGACCATCGATCCGCAGTATGAACCGGTTTTTCTTGGAACGCAAGGGGGTGACGCCGTGAGGTTGATTACTTCAGCACGCTCACTCGCCGCCACATCGGCGCTGCGCGCACGCGCGACACATCGCCCGCCGCCATCAGCAACTGCACCTCATAGGCTTCCAGTGACTTGGCTGCCCCCGATCCTTCCGGCCACCACACGAATCGTCCCCGCGAAAGACGCTTCTGGGCCAGCCAGTATCCCTGGCCGTCATAGCTGAGCAGCCGGATCGCCGTCCCGCGGCGGCTCCGAAACACGAAAACACAACCCGAGAAAGGATCTTCGCCAAGCTTTTCTTGACACAGTTGCGCTAGAGAGTCGATCCCTTTTCTTCCATCGACTGGCTCGATGGCTACCAGCACGCGCATCTGCGCCGTGATCTGAATCATCTCTCGGCTTCCCGCCAGGCCCGCAGTAGGCTCATCCAATCGGGCGGTGCGGCAGCTTTCCACTGAATGCGGACCTTGCCTCCGCGCAACGATTCGAACTCAATAACGCACTCTCGCAGCATCGCCGAAGGTGGCGCGATCAGCTCGACGAATGCCGGCTTGCCTGCTTTTCGGCGATGGGAAACCCCGCCGAGCCGTTTCTTCAGCCCCATATAGTCCAGCCGCAGCGGATGCGCGACGGAATACACCCCGTGTTCCCGGGCCAGTTCGACGGCCGCTTGCCACACCGAATCCGGCAGCCTCTTCCCCCGCGGTTGGGTGCTACGAATCTGATCCAGTTGGCGCTGTAACTGCGCGATCGGCTCGGGAATCACTGCTGCGCTCATGCGGTTCGCCCTCGGCCGCTCCTCGGCGGCTCAATGAACGTAACAGTGCGAGTTAGTGGTCGTCACGCACGCTTGCCGAAAACTCACGGTACACTAATCCCATTCCTCCTCCGCCCAGACCACCGACGATGCGGTAATGGGAAATGACCTCGCCAGCCAAAGGAAACGCGAAGGCATTCAAGCCCGCGCTGACCGAGTTCTGCATGTTGCAGCCCGCGTTCAGGTCGCATGAAAGCAAAGCGTCCACTTGCCGCCGTAAATCGGGATCATCATGGCAAGCCTCATCAAGCAGGTGGGCGCGTTGCTCCGCTTCGCACTCTGCAGCGCGATGAAACAATTCCTCGATTTGCCCCCAGCGTTCAGGAGTCACGCGCACCTACCGACTCTGGATCTGATTCTGGAGCCAAGCCTCCGCCATTCTCAAGTCGCGTCGCACGGTGACAGC
>DASXGD010000332.1:0-2922 GCA_036489245.1 Occallatibacter sp.
GGAAGATCGGTGCGGCGCAGTCCGTAGCCATGGCCGCCTTCGGCATAGATGTGCAGCTCAGCGGGCACCTTCGCCTCTTTCAACTCGAGGAAATAGTTGGTTGCGTTCTCCACGTGCACCGGGTCGTCCTCTGCCTGCACGATGATGGCAGGCGGGGTTTCCGCGGTTGGATGAATCTCAGGATTGGGCGCCATGTTCTGTTCCTCAAGCGCGAGATAGCCGGGATAGATCACCACGGCGAAGTCGGGACGGCAGCTCAACTGGTCAGCCGCATCGACGGGATCGTAGAGGCGCTTGTCGAAGTGGGTGCTCAAGGCAGCCGCGAGATGACCGCCGGCTGAGAACCCCAGCACGCCTACCCGCTTGGGATCGATGCCCCATTCGGCCGCGTGTTGGCGCACCAGGCCAACCGCCCGCTGCGCGTCCTGCAACGCAGCCGGGGATTTGGGATAGGGACCGGTGTCGGGGACGCGATATTTCAGCAGCACACAGGTAATGCCCGCAGAATTCAGCCAGTCGCACACCTCCGTGCCTTCCAGATCGATGGCCAGAATGTGATAGCCGCCTCCGGGAAACACAACGACAGCGGGCGTGGCTCCATTCGTCTTGTCTGGCTTGTAGAGGGTGATGGTCGGCGTGGAGACATTGGCCAGCCGGATGAGCGGCTTGCCGGCGATGAGATTGTCTTTGGCTGTCGTGGTGTCCACCTCGGCCGGTGCAGTCACCGCCGCAGCCGCGGTGCCCGGCGCGCCCCGCGGCCAGATTGGCAGGGTGATGTGACCCGGGGCAGGCTGCCATGCCGGGGTCTGCGCAATAACTGGAACAAACATGAGGGCCGGGAGAATCAAAAGAAATGCGCCTCTTCGCACGCGCAAGCCTCCGTCAGTACTTTGCAAGCGATCATTGCACTCCACGCCTGCGGGGAGCAACGCGCCAACGCGCTCGACCCGCTAGGGCCGGGCGTGCGGCGGAATCAGCAATGTGAGCATTTCTGAAGCCACCTCGATGCGGACTGGGAGTTGGCCCAGCACCTCGCCATCGGCCTCCACGTAGACGCGCGACCGCGAACCATTGCGGAGCACGCACTCCACGGTATCGGCTTCGAGGAGTTCCACATCCTTTGAGAAGGTGTGGCGCTTCCCCACCACCGCGAGCAGAAAGCGCATGTACCGAAAGCGGCTCCGTGTCTTGAAGACCACCAGGCACAGATTCTCGCTGTGCAGCGTGGCTCCGGGGGCAAACGTGCCCAGCACTCCGCCGAAAGAACGAACCCGCACGGCCAGCAGTTGCGACGTCTCGGCCAGGCGCGCCGTGCCATTTCCGCTGACTCCGAATCGGGCCTGAAACATGGGAAACGGGTGGCTGACCCAGATGCGAAAGGCTTCCACCATGTACAGGAAATAGCCAAAGCGGCGTTTGAGCGAGGGATCCATGCGCATCATCAGCAGGGCGTCGGCCCCCACGCCCGCGGCGACCGTAAAATAGCGGCTCCCCTCGTTGCCATCGCTGCCCTGGTAGAAAATCCGGCCCACGCGCACCTGCACCGGCTCAGACTGCAACAGGGCGCGAATGGCCTTGGCTGGAGACTTCGTCATTCCCAGGTCCGCGGCCAGCGCATTGGCGGTGCCGAATGGAATCACGCCCAGCGCCACGTTGGTGCCAACCAGACTCTGCATCACCTCATGCACAGTGCCGTCGCCGCCGCATACGATGACGGAATCGCATCCCCGGTTGACGGCCTCGCGCGCCAGGTTCGCGCCGCTGCCGGGCCCGTCGATCGTAAAGCGCTCCACCTCAATGCCCGCCGATTGGAATGCTTCGAGCGCGGCACGTACGGTTTCCTCACGGCGGGACGAAAGTGATCCGGACGCTGGATTGTCGACCAGCGCAACGCGGTGCATTGCAGATGTCATCTTTGGCAATTCTTGCAGGTCGCAGCTGTTATTGATCAATTCTCCCTCAACTTCTTTCGATGCGCCATATCCGATTCGAGCCCTTCGCCGCTGGCGCAAGGCGGCGCGCCTCACATCTGCCCCGCCAAACGCCCCCCTTCATCCGACGCGCCCGGATAGAAAAAGATGTGCGGGTTCCCTCCGGATCGTGCCCGCCAGAATCCCAAAACAACTCCGTCCGGTGCGCCCGGCATCTACCTCACAGGTAAAGGTAAGCGGTTTATTCAGCTGCGCTTTGTGGCAAAAATCCGGGGTGATGCATGGTTGTTCTCTTTTTGATTCCTGTTCTGGTTCTTGCCCTTGTGGCCACGGCTCCCGCATGGCCTTACAGCAAAAACTGGGGCTATTATCCAACCGGCGGCCTCGGAGCGATCCTGCTGCTCACCATCGTTCTGATGTTTCTCAACCGCATCTAAAAAATTGCGGGCAGGAACTCCGCATTGCGGCGGCCTGATCCGAATTCGGTCAGGAATTGGCTAGGAGATCGGCCCTTGCTTCTGAAACGTGCGATTGCGCTCTTCGCATTTCTCGTACTGTCGAGTGGACCCACCTTCGCCTACTCCGTTCTCACCCACGAGGAAGTCGTCGACCTCCTCTGGGCCTCAAACATTCGTCCCCTCATCGAGCAGCGCTTCCCCGGACTCACCGACGACCAGATCAAAGAAGCCCACGCCTACGCCTACGGCGGTTCCGTAATCCAGGACCTCGGCTATTATCCCTTCGGCAGCAAGGAATTCAGCGACCTGGTTCACTATGTGCGCAGCGGCGACTTCGTCGAGGAGATGATCCGCCAGAGCCAGGATCAGAAGGAATTCGCCTTCGCCCTGGGAGCGCTGGCGCACTATGTGTCGGATGTGGACGGGCACCCGGCGGTGAATCAAGCGGTTGCGCTCCGCTACCCCAAACTGCGCGCGCGTTACGGCTCCTCCGTAAAATACGCGCAGGACAAGTCGGCCCATCTCAAGACCGA
>DASXGD010000356.1:0-6843 GCA_036489245.1 Occallatibacter sp.
ACACTTTTGCCATGTCTTTCTCCTCTCTCGGGGATGGGTTCAATGATCTCTAACAGAGACTTCTGCCGTACGATTGCGGTCATCTCTTCTTCGCTGTAACCGAGGTAGACGCGGGCCGCCTTGCGGAACGCGCGCAGCTCGTCAGCTTTGATGTTGGCCTGGTCTTTCTTCTCAAAACCGAACATCAGCACAATGCGCCGGCCGACCTTCATTGCAACGATGGCACGAGCACCACCGCTGGTCCCCTCTAGATGTCTGGCCAGCCGGAACTTGAATACCCCCGCCGCCGAGGTCAACGTCGAACTCCCCATTTTACGGCGTGCCACAAGTCGGTATCGCTGATGGCAAACCGTCGCGCAAAGCGCATAAACGGTTTGGAGGCAAATACCCGCGGCTTGCTGGGAGGACTGCCCATCAGTTATAAGTATAGCTCTTAGGACCACAGATCGCAAAAGAGAAATGACTGCGAAATCTGAGGTTCACTTCCTAGCACTATTTCCTAGCACAGCCCGGAAAAACGGCCAGAATGGGGCAAATTTGGTGCAATTTCGACAAAGGCTGCAAAACCGGAAATCCGGATGCAAGTCGCCTATTTTGAAGGGATTGTAGGATTTGGAAGGCTTTAAAGCGATGAGAGGAGGGTGAATCTCACGTCCTAACCCCTAGATGATAGCGCCACAGATGGCGGGAACGGCCGTCGCGGCCACTCGTTTACTGTAACAAAAAACCGGTCGTCCGCCAAAGCCCGAACCACCGCTCAGATACCGAGCTTTCGCACTTCCTCGTTGTAGTACTTGCGGTAGAGAATCTCCCACTCCTGCGAGCCTTCGAGGATGATCTTGCGCTGCGAAGCGATCTTCTGCCGCGCCGCGGTGTCGATGCGCGCTTCCTCGGTCAGCAGGTTTTCGAGCGCCTTGCGCGCCTCCTGGCGAATGGTGTTGCGATCTTCGAGGAACCCCACCTCTTCGAGATCGGCCAGCGTGTCGGCCACGGTGTGCGCGAGCTTGTTGAGCTTGTCGCGGCTGATCCTCATAGCACCGCCTTGTACTTGCGGGCCAGCTCGGTCTTCACCTTCTTGAACATCTCGGCGTATTGCGCGCCCGACTTGCGCATCTCGTCGGAGTAGGCCTCAAGTATGACGCGAACCTCTTCGTTGATGCGGTCCTCGAGCGACAATTCCTCGATCAGGCCCTCGGCCACGCGGGCCTCGGTCGCCTTCAAGTTGCTGGTGGTGATCATTTTGGCGTCGGTAAGGTGCTTGACCGTACGGCGGCCCAGATAACCAATATATTCGCGGGAAAAGATCATGGACTAACAGTCAGAATAGCGCAAGGGGCTTGGATCTGTACACATACCGCCTCTATCGCGCGTCGGTTTCGGGTCTACGAATCAGGATCATCACCTCGCGGATGAAGACCCATCCGCGAGGATCCGGGTCCTGGAGCAACCCTGATGTTGCCGGAGCAGGCAGCGAGCATCGATACCGGGGCGCGCTAGCCTCGGTGGGGACAGCTTTTGGTGTTGATGCACTCATCTGCGAGGCGCAGCCGCTCGACTGGCCGGCCGCCCACCAGGTGCTCTTCGACAATGACCGCCGCATCCTCGGGACGGACCCCGCCGTACCACACCGCCTCCGGATACACCACCACAGTCGGCCCGTGTTCGCACTGATCCAGGCACAGCGATTTGTTGATGCGGACGCGTTCGCCAAGGCCGGCCGCTTTGGTCAACTGCTGCAACTGGGTGTGCAACTCGCTTTTGCCGTCCGTGGTACACGAAGGACGGGGCGCGCCCGCGGGACGGACGTTATGGCAAACAAAGACGTGGTGTTCAAAAAGGGGCAATCTTGGAATCCTCCTTTACTAGAGTAACTGGATGACCTCGGGAAAAAGGTTTCCACAATCTCGCCGGCCCACCCGCCCCCATCTGCGAAAATGATTGCTTGACTATGAGCAAGGATAATTTGCTTTCGCTGAAAGACGACATGGTGGCCTTTATCGAAGGCCACGGTTTGCGTCGCCTGCCGGGCTATGTCACCGAAGACATTCCTTCCATCCTTTGGGAGGATCACGGCAACGCCGACGCATGGAAAGACTTTGTGGAGATGGCCAAGCACGTCGGCGCGACTTTCATCACTTTCAGCGAGATGACCCTCGAACGGGAAGAGTTGGACGCGCTCGTCGACGAAGCCGGAGAGATGAACTTCCCCGATGAGGAAGCGACCGAACTGGTGGAGGCGCAGTGGCTGCGCAAGTATGCCGGCATGCTGGGCTACATCCAGCTGGGCTTTGTTCACCAGGGCCTCGTATTCCTGCATGAGACCACCACCGAGTGGTACGAACGCTACCAGGCGCTGCTTGAAGATATCGAGAGTTTCCAGGACATCGTGATCGACGACGCCCACGAAGGTTCCGGAGACGAAGACGAATAACGGGCGGTGAGCATCGTGGGCACGATCGACAGTACTTCCGCGCCCGTCCGCAGATTTCCCCGCCAGCGCTGGGTCATGGACGACCCTCATCCCGAACAGGCAGCAACCCTGGCGCACGCAGCGCGCCTTCCGCTGGTGTTGGCTGAGTTGCTGGTCGCTCGTGGCGTTACCACCCCGCCTGAAGCACACGCGTTTCTGAATCCCGACATCTCCCACCTCCATGAGCCTCTGTTGATGCGTGGAATGGATGCCGCCGTCGAAAGGGTGGAGCGCGCCATCGCCGATCGCACCCCGATTCTTCTCTATGGCGATTACGACGTGGACGGCACCACCGCCGTGCTGCTGCTGAAGACCGCGATCGAAATGCTCGGTGGCGCAGTGCGGTTTCACGTGCCCCATCGACTGCTCGAGGGATACGGCCTGCAATCGAGCGTACTGGAAGCGGCGTATGCGGACGGTGTACGGCTGGTCATCACGGTGGATACGGGCATGCGCGCCTTTGCCGAAGCAGAAACGGCGCGCCGGCTCGGCCTGGACCTGGTCATCACCGATCATCACCTCGCGAAAGCCGACGATTCGCTGCCCGCGGCCCTTGCCATCCTCAATCCCAATCAGCCCGGCTGCGCCTACCCTGAAAAATCGCTGTGCGGCGCGTCCATCGCTTTCAAGCTCGCGGAGGCGTTGTTGAGACGCCGCGATCCAATCCGAGCCCGCGAAAAAATCCTTCCCAGTTTCTTAAAGATGGCTGCAATCGCCACCATTGCCGACGCCGTTCCGCTGCAGGGCGAGAATCGCGCGATCGCGGCCCTGGGCCTGCGTGGACTTCGCCATCCGGTGGGCGTGGGCCTGCGCGCTTTGTTCCGAGCCGCGGCGCTCGATCCCGCATCGAAGGAGCTCACCGGCTACGATGTCGCCTTTCGACTTGCGCCCCGCATCAACGCCGCCGGGCGCATGGATGTGGCCTCGGAGGTGATCGAGCTGTTCTGCACCCGCGACCTGGGCCGCGCGAACGAGTTGGCGACCAAGCTCGAACAGCTCAACCGCCAGCGTCGCGACACTGAAGCCGCAGCGCTGGCAGCCATCGAAGCCCGCCTCTCTGACGACGCCGAACTCTCCGCCTGCCGCCTGTTGGTGGTCGACGGCGTTGGCTGGCATCGCGGCGTGATCGGCATCCTGGCCTCGCGCGTGGTCGAGCGCACGGCCAAGCCCGCGATCGTGGTCAGTGTTGAAGACGGCATCGCCCATGGCTCGGGCCGATCCGTCGATGGTTTTCCCCTGCTCGAGGCGATCGAGACGTGCGCTGATCTGTTCACTCGTTTTGGCGGACATGCGTTCGCGGTCGGATTCGCCATGCCCGCCGATGGCCTCCCAGACCTCAAGCGCCGGCTCGGCCTTCACGCCGAATCACGTCTGGCCGCGCGCGAACCCGAACAACTGCTGCGTATCCATGCAGAGTTGCCCCTCGATCGCATAACGCCTGTGCTCGCCGGCTGGCTGCGCAAGCTTGAGCCGCTCGGCCATGGTAATCCCGAGCCGGTTTTTATGGCCCGCCGCGCACGAATCGCCTCGCCGCCGCGGGTCATGAAAGACCGCCACATCCGTCTCGAGCTCACTCCGGAATCCAACGCACCAGTCCGGCCGTCAGGACTGACGCGCGCCCTCGGCTGGGACTGGGCCAGCCGTTGCATGGATCTCAAGCTGTGC
The DNA here is from genome assembly GCA_036489245.1 of Occallatibacter sp. Lineage (GTDB taxonomy): Bacteria > Acidobacteriota > Terriglobia > Terriglobales > Acidobacteriaceae > Telmatobacter. The sequence goes on from DASXGD010000356.1 coordinate 4,136, forward strand.
CAGGGAAGCCTCATCGATCTCGCCTACCGGATCCGCGAGAACGACCACCCGGATTTCGGCGGCATCGAAGTGGAGATCTGTGGCCTCCGTCCCGCCGGGCCTGGCGCTTGAGCACCGATAAATCCTGGCGCCCGGCGTTTGAAAGCGATTCCCCCGCGACCGGATTTTGTTGCCCTGCCACTTCTAAATTTTTGGAGCACCGGGCGGGAGTCGAACTTGAGCCGTTGTGCGGGCGTCCGAGCCCGCTGTCGAAATCCTGAACGGAGTGAAGGACCTGTCAAGAGAATTGGAGCACCGGGCGGGAGTTGAACCCGCGAATGCAGGTTTTGCAGACCTGAGCGCTAGCCACTTCGCCACCGGTGCCCTTGGTCAGATGCAAGTCTGACTCTGGCTCTTGCATCCACTCTTCATAGTTGGAAAATCCGTGCCGCTCCGTACAGCAGCCCGAGTGTGAGCGCCGCAATCGCAATCTCGCCAAGCGCCCCCACCAGGAACGGACGGGCGCCCTGCTTGCCAAGTTCCCGGAGATTGGTTCTGAGTCAACGCCGGCAAAGGTCAGAAGAAATGCCCAGCGCGAAAGATTGCCGATCGCGGTGATCTGCGGCTTGTAAAAAAGCCGATCAATGCGACCAGCCGAGAATGAATTTCGGGAACTTGCTCCACAGGAACGCAGCCTTGTTCTGAACTCGCGCTGTCTGTCCCTTCGCGACATCCGCGTGAACTCCTAAGTGAAAAGTTGGATGAGGAGAATCAAAGGCCCGAGGGACGGACCTGCAAATCGAAGATCAGCGACAACAACAGGCGGAGAGCCTGCACGCCACGGGGGAGGAAGCGGATTGTACGCGGCGTTTCATCGCTTGGATTCTTTGTAGCATTGGTTGGAACAAAAGGGCAAGAGAGTTCCGCGGACTTGGTCCTGTCTTTAATCTTCAATTGACTACTCCGTGTCCCCGCAATTGAGGGAGCAACGAAGTGCCTCTGTACGCTTCTCCCGTGTTGGGAAATTCTCGCGGCCGGTCGCGTGCCCCGCCGCAGCAAGTTCAACACAAAGGCCCACGCCGCAGCGTGAGCCTTTGTTTACGTACCGGTTCGTTGTCTAGCGGTGCGGCTCCTTCGGTTTGGATTCCGACTGGTGCTCGGGGTGAGACTGCGGCCGGGCCTGCGGTTCAGGCCGGGCCTGCGGCTCAGGCCGAGCCTGCGGCTCAGGCCGGGACTGGGACTCAGGATGCGATGGCTGAGCCGTGTGCGACGGCGACTGTTCGTACTTTGGAGCCGGAGCCGGACGCGCTTCCGTAGGTGATTGAGGTGCTGGCCGGTATTCAGGAGCCGCGTGCGACTGCGGCTCTGGACGCGACTGCGGCTCTGGGCGCGACTGCGGCTCTGGACGCGACTGCGGCACAGGATGCGACTGCGGTTCTGGATGCGACTGCGGTTCTGGACGCGACTGCGGCTCTGGACGCGACTGGTACTCGGGGCGCGACGGCTGAGCCGGGTGCGCCTGCGGCTGCTCATACCTTGGAGCCGGTGCCGGATGCGACTCAGGCGCAGGCCGGGATTCAGGAACTGGGTGCGACTGGGCAGGAACAGGGTGCGACTCAGCAGGAACCGGGTGCGACTCAGGGCGGCCGGCTGGAGTTGCGCCGGGTTGCGTCCCGGGCCGGTTGTACTCGCCGCGAGGAGCGCCCGCGTTGGCTGCAGCACCCGCGGGAGCCGCATGGTGCTCGGGCGGCAGCGGCCGCGCGGCGACTACATTCTGCGGACGCCCGTTGTTCGTCTTGAAGTATGCGGCACGATCTGTTCGAGCCGTTTCCATGTGCTGCTGCTGATATGAAGTCGGCGCTACGTGCGATTCATGCATGGCCTGCTGTTCCACCGGGGTCGGCTCGTGGCGAATGCCGCCAGGGCCACCGCTGTAGGCTACGCGATTGTTGTTGATGATCGTGGTATTGTGCACGATGGTTTCGTTCACATAGGTGTTGTGAATGACGGTGTTGTTCACATGGACGACAGCCGTGTTATATGCAAACTCGCGGCCGCGCCATTCGCCGCCCACAAAGCCAACGCCCATGTATCCGAAGCCATAGTTGACGCCGCCGTAATATCCCACGTGCGGTCCCCAGTACCCGGTGTGGAAGATATAACTGCCGCCTTCCCAGCCCCAGTAGGGCGGAGTCCACAGCGCGCCTTCATAGGGGGCCGGTACCCAGGCTCCGGGAACCCAGTAGTATCCATCATCGCCGTAGGCCCAGTAGCCGGGCGTCCACATCAGGCCGGGTTCGGGGCACGCCGGCTGCACATACACGGGCAGCACCGGGGGCGCAAATCCGACGCTGATGAAAACTCCCGCATACGAGGAAGCGGGAATGAGCGAAACAAGCAACGCCAGCAACAGCCAACGCGCAGAACGAAGAACTCTCATATAGTAAACCTCCTGAGATCGTTCGGCCCTGCCGGCTCCTAATGCGATCGACCATGAGCGAGTCAGGACTACGAGGTCACGAACTTGTATTCGCCTGAAAGCTTTAAGCGCAATCAAGCTACTGGATTGGAACCCTATCGAGGGTGAGAAGTTGTCGCGGGATCAAATAAGTAACGCTGGTTATGTGATCTACTAAGGCTTCCGTAACATTATATCGAGCCGGATTCCCTCCGAACCCCTTCTTACAGCTCCACATACTGGCAGGCCGGGCGCGAGCTGCACCCTGAAT
>DASXGD010000383.1:0-3336 GCA_036489245.1 Occallatibacter sp.
GAAGGCGTTTGGCGAGCTGGGCGGCGTGCTGGCGGGCCTCGGCATTGCGCGCATGGTGGAGTCGCTCATCAAAGTGGGCTCCGAGATGAACCGCTCTCAGTTGATGATCGAGCAGTTCACCGGCAGCACGGAGGAAGCGGCCAAGATGATCGAACAGCTGCGCGCGGTCGCCGCCCAGTCGAGCTTCGCCAGTTTCAAGGACATATTGTCGGCGGCACAGGCGCTCAAGGTCTTTAATTTCGAGTCCAAAGACATCCCTGGGATGCTCAAGATCATCACCGATCAGGTGACCGCCATGGGTGGGTCGATGGAGAACGTCAACACCATCATCGGGATCTTCGGCAAAATCGCAACCAAGGAATTCGTAACCGCCGGAGACCTGATGAAGGCGCTGCCCAAGCAGGGCGTGGCGGTGGTTGAAGCGCTGCGCAAGGCGATGAGTGCGAAGCTCGGCGAACAGGTCGATGTCGCAGACGTGCGCAAATACCTTCAAGCGGGTCTGCTCAAGCCCATGGAAGCCATTCAGATCGCGCTCGATGCGATGGCCGCCAAGACCAGCGGCGCGGGCAGGCTCATCAACGATGCAGCCAAAATGCTCAAGAACTTTGGCGATGCCATCGATCAGGTTCGCCAAAAGCTGATGAGCGAGGAGGGCTTCGGAAAAGCGTTCCGGCAGCTCGGGGCGGAATTAGAGCCCATCATGGCGATGCTGGCTGCGTTCTTCAAGTTACTCATGGACCTGCCGGATTGGGCTAAAACGACCATCGTGAATGTCGCGGCTCTGGCTGTAGCGTTCGGTGCCCTGAATCTGGTACTGAAGGTCGTCCCGAGTATAGTCGGACCGGCGATCACTGCGTTTAAGGCACTTGGCCCGGTGCTGGCGCTTCTCAGTCCGGAGCTTCTCGCCATCGCCGCGGGCCTCGCCGGAATCGGCGTCATTCTCGCGGACCGGTTTCCCGATCAGGCGAAGAAACTGAAGGACGTTGCGGTGGGCTGGGCCACCTCCGTCTGGGACACCATGAAGGGCACCATAGCGGATCTCGCGGCCAAAAGCGGTTTATTCCCCAAGGAGGGAGTGGAAATTCAAAAACCGCACGTGGGAACCGGCGACGATCTGGACAACATGGAATCCGCAATCAAGGCGGTGCAGAAGCAGCTCGACGAATGGGCCGGCGCAGCCGGTAAAACAATGCTTACGGCGCTTGGCGCGCCCGCCGATGCCGTCGCCATCAAATACAAGGAGCTCTTCGATAAGCTCAACGAACTCATGCGAACCCAGGCGGTCACCGGCGCGGTAGCGGAAGGGATGCGCCAGCAGCTCCGGGCCTCGCAACAGATGGAACTGGATGCCAAGGTCTTCGAGGAGCGCAAGAAGAAGGGCGAGGAACTCTCCAAGATCGATCAGGAACGCATCAAGGGTTCCTACGAGGCGCAGATCCTCTACATCGAGGCGCTCGATGAGCAAGACTCGCGGAAGAAGATCGCATCCATCGACCGCATTACGGAGCTGCGTGTCAAATCGGCAGAGGATGTGGCCAACGTCCAGAAAAACGAACTCCAGGCAGTTTTCGACGCGCAAAAGTTACTGATTGAAACACACCGTCCCGAACTGCTCAAGGCGGGGAAAACCGACGCGCAGGTAAATGAAGCGATTGACAAACTCCGCCAGGACATGGTGGACAAGCAGAAGGGGTTTGAGTACAAAGCATTTGACGAAACGCAAAAGTACCGGCTGGAGGGCTGGAAGAGGGCCAACGACGTCATCATCGAAGATCAGAAGCGCATCTACGAATCCTTTAAAAGCGAGTTCGATGAAATCTTCGACGCCTTCACGCAGAAGGGTAAGACGGTCGGCCAAGCGCTGGGCGACGTATTCAAGAAACTGTTCCTGGGTGAAGCCAAGAACCTCTTCAGCTCGACCCTGGCGCAGTCGGCCACGGAGTTAGCAGGATACGGAAAGCCCGAGGTCCAGTTCACGCGCGGCGGCATCATCAGTCAGTTGTTCGAGCGGGGCCGGATCCCGCGCCCACCCATGGCACCTCCGGAAGAGTACATCGCGAAAGGACTCGCAGTCAGCGGCGTTAGGAGCGAAACAGAAATCCCCACGCCTACCGAAGCGGCCAAGATGGCCGAGCCAGCAAACCTTTTCATTGTTGGTGTGGACGCGTTCAACAAAGCCACGGACGACTTTCTATTGGCCGTGCAGCAGTTCGCCGGGGCTGGCGGGGCAGGCGGCGGTGGTGGCTTGGCGGCGATGGGCATCCCTGCGCCCGCGCTGGCAACGGGTTGGGGCACCGCGGGCGTCGGCGGCGGCCGGTATGGCAGTATTATTCAGCAGGCCAGTGCCGCCAGCGGCGTTTCACCGCAGATTATTCGAGCAGTCATCGGACAGGAGTCGGGAGGCAACCCGTTAGCGCGGTCTCTGAAGGGCGCGATGGGCGAGATGCAGTTGATGCCAGAGACGGCGCGGGATCTGGGTGTTACCAACCCTTACGACCCACAGCAGAACATCACAGGCGGCGCGCGCTATCTCGGCCAACTCATGCAGCGGTATCCGGGAAATCTGCCGGCAGCACTAGCAGCGTACAACATGGGACCCGCAGGGTATGACCGCGCAATGCGCACCGGGAGGGCGCTCCCAAGAGAAACGCAAACCTACGTACAACGTCTCATGGGCGTCCTGGCCCCGCAAGGCGCTGCAGATGTCACGGCCCAGGCGGCGCCCGCTTTCAGCATGGATCAGTTCGCGGCGCTGCCTACTAGGCTCAGTGCGGCAGCCGCACCGGACATTTCCTTCGGCGGCGAGGGCGGCGGTGGGATCGCGCCAGGGGTGCCAGCAGGCGTCTCCGGGGCTGGAGCCCTCTTCGGCGGCGCAGCCGTGCCCTTCGGCCTCGGAGCGCTCAGTATGGGCGCACTGACGATAGGGGCGATGCAGCAGGGTGACTACAACACGAAAACGACTTCCGAAATGCAGAAGGTGGCCAGCGCGGGCCTCGGCAGCATTCTGGGTGGGGGTGGGGGTGGTGGCGGCGGCGGGGGTGGCGGTGCGGGCCTTGGCGGCATCCTGGGAAAGCTGGGCGGGGGAGGCACGGGCGCGGCTGGCGCGTCCAGTGGTGGCGGTCTAGGCGGCAGTATCGGCGGCGTCTCGAACCTTCTCAATCTCAGCAAATTAAAAGCTGTGTTCGGCATCGGGACCTCAGCATGGGGCAAAGGCACAAACATTGGGTCCGTCATGGATTCGCCTGCGGTTGGGGGTCTGGCGGCGCTCGGCGGCGGGATGCTGCTGAGTGCCGGATTAAAGCAGCGCTCGGCAGCAACCACGATAGCGGGCGGAGC
>DASXGD010000407.1:0-4809 GCA_036489245.1 Occallatibacter sp.
GTCTCTGCGCCAACGCCTCGCGCCCTGCGGCGGCCGCATCGAGTGCCGGCTTGCCGATGCGACTGCTCTCGACCTTGAATCTGAATTCGATGTGGTCCTTGTGGATGTGCCCTGCAGCGGCACTGGCACTCTCAGCCGCAATCCGGAGATTCGGCACCGGCTGCGCCCGGAAGACCTGCCCCGGCAAGCCGAACGTCAGCGTGCAATCCTCACGTGCGCTTTACGCGCACTTCGTCCCGGCGGACACGTGGTGTACTCCACCTGCTCTTTGGAGCCGGAAGAAAACGAGCAAGTGATTGCAGGGGTGCTCAGCGAGGTTGAAGGCGTTCGCGGAGCTTCGATCGTTGCCTGCCTCGACAAGATGCAGACAGATGGAGTTCTCACTGCGAGCGGCGCCGAACAACTTAGATGGTGCAAGACGCCCGAAGGCTATTTGCGCCTGCTTCCCGGCGCGTGTGGCACCGACGGATTCTTCATCGCGATGATCGAGAAAAGCCTTTGAGTCTTTGCGTACGCCTTCACAGGTTCATTGTTAACGGCTCACCCGGTTTCGTGTAGGCGGTCAACCGCTCGATTCGAGCTACCTTCTGGGGCTGTCTCCTGAGCGAAGGCGGCTTCAGCAGCCGGAGTCGAAGGACCTGCCCTGAAAATAGCCTTCGCTACCCCTAAACGCTGTCATCCTGAAACGCAGTGAAGATTCTCTGCGCTGCGCCTCGCGCCGGATGACAGCTTTTCAGACATAACTTGCGAGGCCGACCTAACCGGTGAAGAACTTCTCCACATCGGTAATGGCCGTGGTCATGCGGTAGGGCGGAAGACTTTGCAGGAAGGTCTGTCCGTAGCGCTGGCGGCGGATGCGGGGGTCGAGAAGGACCAGGACGCCGCGGTCTTCGAGGGAGCGGATCAGGCGCCCGAAGCCTTGCTTCAGCGTGAGCACCGCTTCAGGGACCTGGTACTCGAAGAAAGGCTTGCCGCCGGCTTCTTCGATGGCTTTCATGCGCGCCTGCACAACCGGGTCGTTGGGCACCGCAAACGGGAGGCGGTCGATGATGACGCAACTGAGCGCTTCGCCCTGCACGTCGACGCCCTGCCAGAAGCTGGAGGTGCCGAAGAGGACCGCATTCGGCGTGGAACGAAACTCTTCGAGCAGCGCCTTGCGGGGGGCGTTGCCGTGAAGCAGGATGGGAAAATCGAGGACCGGGAGCAGGAGCTCGTAGAGAGCGCGCATCTGGCTGTAACTGGTGAAGAGGCAGAAGGCGCGGCCGCGGGTGATTTCAAGCACGCGCTGGATGCAGCGGGCCGCGGCTTCAGGGAAATCGGGATCGCGGGGGTCGGGCATCTCCGGGGGCAGGTAGAGCAGGGCCTGTTCGCCGTAGCGGAAGTGGGAAGGCACGACAAGTTCGCGCGCCTCGCGCAGGCCGAGGCGGCGGCGCATGTGCTCGAACCCGCCCTGCACGGTGAGGGTCGCGGAAGTGAGCACGACGGTGGGGATGGTTTCGAAGACCAGCTCGGCCAAAAGTTCGGAAACGTCGATAGGGGTGGCCTGGAGGAAGGTGGTGCGCACCTGGGAGCGAAATCCCGACCGGGCGGGGGGCGTTCCCTTCTCTGCTCCGCCGTAGACACGCCGTTCGAGCCAGTAGACGGTGTTGGCGGCGTTTGATTCGAGCAGAAACTCGAGCTCCGAACGCAGGCGGGTTACGCGTTTCCGCAATCCAGGCGCCTCGTCGATGCTTTTGAGGTTGTCGATCTCTGCTTCGAGGCGGCGCAGGGTGGAGGTCACGCCCAGGTACAGGTCGCCGGCGTTTTCGAGGAACTCTTCGCGGCCGGTGAAGGGCTGGCGGCCGTCACCGCTCATGGGTAGGCCCGCAAAAAAGAGGCGGGCACGCTCGCGAAGTTGCTGAGTCACTCCGGGCAGGTTCGCGGCGCCCTCCTTGCCGCGCAGCATGGTCTCGGTGTCGCGCGCCAGTTCTTCAAAACGGATGTTGCTGATCGACAGGCCGAAGTAGCTGGAAGCGACTTCTTCGAGTTCGTGGGCCTCATCGAAAACCACCGCGGCGGCTTCAGGCAGAATGCCGGCATCCGGGGCGCCCGCGGCTTCGCGGCGGACGGCGAGGTCGGCGAAAAACAGGTGGTGATTCACGATGATGATGTCGGATTCGAGCGCCTTGCGGCGCATCTCGGTAATGAAGCAGCGGCGGTAGTCGGGGCAGGTTGACCCGAGACAGGCATCGGAGCGCGCGTCGAGCTTGGTCCATAAAGCACTCGATTCGGGCAGTCCCGAGAGTTCGGCGCGGTCGCCGGTTTCGGTGGTCTGCTCCCACTCGGCGATCTGGCGGTATTGATCGATTTCCTCCAGGCCGGAGAGGATGGGCTGGCTGCGCAGGGCAACCAGCTTGTGGCGACAAAGATAGTTGGCGCGGCCTTTCATGTAGCAGACGCGCAACTCGCCCAGCAGAGATTCGAGGAAGGGGACATCGCGGAAATAGAGCTGGTCCTGGAGGGCCTTGGTCCCCGTGGAAATGATGACGCGCTGGCCGGTACGCAGGGCAGGAAGAAGGTAGGCGAGGGTCTTGCCGGTTCCAGTTCCCGCTTCGACGATCAGGTGGCGGCGCTCGGACAGGGCCTTCTCGACAGCCTTGGCCATCTCCAGTTGCCCGGGCCGGTATTCGTAGGGCAGCGGCGAGCGCGCCAGGACGCCGCCGGGCGCGAAAAACTCGTGGAGCGAGGGGAGAGCCCGGATTGATATGTCGCTGAGAGGCATGGGGCCGGCTACTTCCATCATATTGACCTGGACGGACGCGTGCTCGAGGGGAAAGCGAGCAGGCCTATCGGCCGGGCATTTCGGAAGGGCGGCGGAGACGGAGTAACTCTTTGGATTAGAGCGAGTAACTCATTCGAATTACCGGATTGTCTTTGCCCAACCGGACAGACGCTTTATGGTAGAGAGGACTGAATTGATGAGGCAAGGGACTGATATCTCGCCGCGCGGTCGTCGAGTACCGGGAAAGGTTCCACTTTACTTACGGGTCTTGCGGAGATCCTTGAAAGGTGGGGGAATCACTTCCCAAGTCCCTCAGACTTCCCCATGAGCAACACGATACTGCCGGTCCATGCGACAGGACGATTGCAAGCCGGCAAGGTACTGGCTTACGGGTTGTGGATGGTCGTGGGCCTGCACGCCATCGTACTGGTTGCGATTCATCCCAGTCCGGTAGCTCTGTCAAGATTCCTCACCGCGGCGGTGCCGATCCTGGCCGGACTGGCTTGTATCCATCGGGTGCGCGGGCTGCCGGCACGGGAGCGCCCGGTATGGCTGTGGGCCAGCGCAGGAATGCTGCTGTGGGCGGCGGCTCATGTTGTTGAAACGGTCATTGGCCATCCCACGGCCGCCAGTAGCCTTACCGTCGATGCCTCAGACTTCATTTACCTGACGGGTACATTCCCGCTTCTGGTGGCGCTCTCGATCACCCGCGAGACGGAATCGGTTCGAGTCATATTTGTTCTGAACTGTGTGCAGATTGGCCTGGCCCTCATTCTCAGCTACTCGCTTCTGTACAGGACGTCGCTCAGCCCAGCCGCGGCGACGACGGTGATGGGCCAAATCTATGGAGCGGCAACCATCCTTCTGGCCGTCATGGCGGTCCTGCGCATATTTACCTGGGCGACGTACGAGGAACGGCAGAGCGTGCGTACGATCTCTATCGTTCTCTGGACCTACCTTCCCATCGAACTGGGGATGGATTATGCGACGGCCCGCCTGGATCTTCACGCGGGCACAGTGCTTGATCTGCTGTGGAGCGTGCCCTTTTTCCTGGGAGGCTGGCGGGCGCTTCACATGCCGATTCTCCGTTCGGATCAAAAGCCGCGGCCTCAAGCGAGCCGGGCGCGCCTGGTTGTAGAAGCGCTGTGCCCCATGCTGATCACGGCCGGAGTCTTCGCCCTGGCCGCATCCATCACCTCACAGCATCCCCGGCTGGGGCTTACGGCGATCTTTGTTCTCCTCGGCATCCAGGGGACGCAAGCGGCGGTGGTGCAAATGAATTACCTCGCCGGACGCAACCTGCTGCTGGATCGAGAGCGGGAGTTGAGCGCGGCCAACGCGACGCTGCGGCAAATGTCGCTCGAGGATCCCCTGACGCATATTGCCAACCGGCGCCGGTTCGAAGCGGCACTTGAGAGCTGCTGGCGCCGCGGAGTGCGCAAGAGACAGCCGCTGGCCCTGCTGATGATCGATGTCGATTTTTTCAAAGGCGTGAATGACAAGCACGGCCACAGCTACGGTGATGAATGCCTGGTGACGCTGGCGCACATGATGAATGAGCACGCGCGACGTCCGGACGACATCGTGGCGCGGCTGGGCGGCGAGGAGTTCGTGTTGCTGCTGCCGGATACGGACAGCGCGGGCGCCGGTGCGGTGGCGACGCGCCTGCAGGAGGCGACCCGGTCGCTGGGGGTCAGGAACGAGGCATCGCCTTTTGATAAAAGCCTGACGATCAGTATCGGGATCGGGGCGGTGGGCTGTCCCCAATCGGGCGTCGATCCCACGGTGCTGCTGGATTGCGCGGACCAGGCGCTCTACGACGCCAAACACCAGGGCCGGAACCGGAACTGCACGCGGAGCCTGGATTAGGGCCTACTCTTCGCCTTACTGGCGTATGCAGAAGGAGTACTACGTCCACAAAGAACACTACGTCTTTACGCCCTTCAAAGCATTCTTGAAGGGATCGCAGAACGCCACCAACCAGTACCTCGTCGATGAACACGGCAATACCGTCAATTCGCTCATCTGGTTGATGCAACTCCCGCCCG
>DASXGD010000224.1:0-2107 GCA_036489245.1 Occallatibacter sp.
ACCCCCTCTGTCTCTCCCCTACCGCCTGGACCGGCGGCGAAGGTACGAGACGTAGGCGCGTGCCGCATAACCAGCAAGGAAACCGATAAAGATGCCGAACCACGTGGCGCTAATAACGAGAGCAATTTCGTGATTTGCCATAGTGACTGAGGTAGACCACGGTTGTGAACCAGCCGGAGCCGCGTCTTAAGGTGTAGCCTCGCCGAATTTGGATGTCGGCTCTACTCGCGGTCAGCGCGCTGGCTGGTGCGGATTCTACCTTTCACCCCATCGATATCAATTCATTCGTTGGCTGTGCCTGTAGGTATCGAGGCGAAGGCGAGCGTTTCTCCGCCTTCCGTGTTTGCTCGCGAAGTGGGGGAAGCGGAGACGTTTCGGCAGCGCCGATCGTCCGCATCTCAACAGGCCTTTCTGGTAAATTCGGCTCGGCGTGCGATAGCCGAGACGCTGGTGCTGGCGTTACTTGTTGTAGAAGCTCTGCCAGGGTCCAATGCCGGCTTTGGCCTCGGCCCCTGTCGCATGGGCGTGGAGGTAGACCACCTCGCCGCAGCCGCTCGACAAAATTCCTTCCGTGCAACGGCCTTCGCCGCCCATGCTGATCGGTGACCCCGTGTCGCTTCAGGGCGCCAGCGAAGTCGTCGCTGGTGAACTGGCTGCTCCCGGCCTGCGCACGGGCAGGCTTGTATGGGGCTTTGGCTGTCAAGGGCCATCGTTCGATCAGTCGCGACCGTAGCCGCGCGGCGGGTCGATCTCTCACAGAGCCTCGCGGTCGAGCAGCTGCTTCTTCCAGTTATAGGTCTGGCTGGGGTGCAGCCCAAACGCGCTCGCCAGCTCGGCCACCGTCCGGTCTCCCTTGATGGCCGCCAGCGCCACCTTCGCCCTGAACCCGCGTCGTGCTTCCTTCTTGCGTGTCCGCTTCATTTCCTCCCGAGCCATCAGCGCTTTCTGGGCAGAGCTCCACCTTAGCCAACTGTCTCTTTCAGCTCAGACCACAATTCGACCGCAAGCAGCAGGATTTTGCAATTCAGATGCGCGGCCATTGCAGCAAGGTGCAACGAAGCGGTAATTTGAGAAAGCTCTTAAAGAGGTGGCGTGATGGCGACGGGCACGAGGTGGACCGAAACGGCCGTCGAGTTTGCCGGGGTGAAGCTGCATCTCGCGCGCGCCGGCAGCGGGCGGCCCCTTTTGGTGTTGCATCATGACATCGGTAGCCCGGAGCGGCTCGACTTTTATGATGCGTTGGCCAATCGCTTTGATGTGCTCGTTCCGCACCATCCGGGCTACGGCAAGTCTGAGCGGCCGCAATGGTTGCGCAGCGTCCGCGACGTCGCTGTTATATATCAATTAATGCTGTCCGATCTTGCGCTGGACCGGATCTCACTGATCGGGCTCGGCTTTGGCGGTTGGATCGCGGCGGAGATGGCAACGATGGCGCCGCGCGACTTTCACCGGCTGATCCTGGTCGGGGCGATGGGTTTGAAGCCGCCCGATGGGGACATATTCGACCAGGCGATCGTGAGCTATCTCGACTACGCGAGAGCGGGTTTCCACGATCAGGCGGCTTTCGCCAAGATCTATGGCGATGTGTCGACAGATCAATTGGTCGAGTGGGACCTCTGTCGCGAGATGTGCTTCCGAATTGCCTGGAAGCCCTACATGTACAGTCAGACATTGCCTCATCTGTTGGGCGGAGTGCGCACCCCGGCGCTCGTGGTTTGGGGCGACGATGATAAAGTAGTCCCGAAGAGCGCCGGTGAGCGGTATGCGGCGTTGCTGCCGAAGGCGCGGCTCGTCACCGTGCGGGCCGCCGGGCATTGCGTCGAGATGGAGCAGCCACACGAGCTCGCCACATTGGTCAGCGGCTTCATCGACGAGAATTAGCGGATCAACGGGCCACGATCGGCCAAGGAGGAAGCCATGTTTGTCATGTACTTCACAGAGCAGCCGATGTCGACCTATCCGGCCAATATTGGGCTTGAAGTCGGCCATACCGCGCTGATGTTCTCGAACAAGCATTTCGATCCCGTCGCCGGCAGCCGGCTCTATAACGAATATCTTGAGCATTATATCTACGCCGAGGAGCAGGGCGTCGAAGGCTTCATGCTCA
>DASXGD010000471.1:0-3398 GCA_036489245.1 Occallatibacter sp.
TCGATGCTCGGACCGCAGCAAAGCGGCCCGCTGCCGTGGGACACGCCCAACCGCGTGCTGTCGTGGGGGTGGCTGCCCTTTCTGGTGCCGCTTTTCAGCAAGCACTGGGATTTTGTGTACACGCTCGATTGGCATACGGGGTTTCCGTATACGGCGATCGACGCGAATCATGAAGTGGCGGGGGCGGCGGGCTCGCAGCGGTTCCCCGACTATGTCAATTTCAGCCCGGGGCTGGAATGGCGATTCCACGTTCACGGGCTGTACCTGGGGCTGCGGGGAGTGATGGAGAACGCCACCGATAGCGGTAATCCGCTGGTGGTGAACAACAATGTGGACTCTCCGCAATTCGGGGCGTTTTCTGAAACCTTCGGCCGCGCCCTGACGGCGAGGATCCGGCTCATTCAGTCCAAGTGAGGTTTTCCGAGGGTTCATGCCCGTCCGGGAAAACGAGGCCTTCTCCACAATTTTGAAAGCGTTGGACGATCGACGTCTGAATGGACTAGGATTCCGCACGGACGCGTTTGAGAGAAGAACGCGCGATAATGTTCTGCGTTCTGTCGGGTTGTGCGTCTGATTTCCCCGAAACTTCGACTGATTTTGCTTGCTCCCTGTCGCCGCGGCCATGCGCGCATGGGATAAGACGAGAGGTGAAACTCCCCTGGCGCGTGTGACGCAGATCGAGAAGCCATTTTTGAGGGCAGGTTATGTTCCGGCTCGACGCCGATAAACGGGTTCATTTTTGCGACGGGGTTACGCGTCGGGACTTTCTTCATGCCGGGTCCCTGGCCTTGCTGGGCCTGTCGACGCCGCAGTTTTTCCGGCTCAAGGCCATGGGGGCCGTGAATCCTAACAAGGACATCAGCTGCATTCAACTGATGCTGGTGGGGGGGCCGAGCCAGCTCGATACATGGGACATGAAGCCGGACGCGCCGGCGTCGATCCGCGGACCCTTCAAACCGATCAAGACCAACGTTTCGGGGATTGAAATCTCCGAGATCTTTCCCCGCATGGCCAAGCACGCCGACAAGTTCGCGCTGCTGCGCTCGATGTACCACACCGCGGCGGCGGTGCATGACACCGGCTGCCAGATGATGCAGACGGGCAGGCTTTTTCAAGGGGGCCTCGAGTCACCCAACTACGGATCGGTGCTGCGGTACGAAAAAGGAGCGCGCGGCGACATGCCTCCTAATGTGCTGATCCCGTATACCATCGGGCAGCTGGGCGGGAACCTGCCGCATGGCGACACGGCGGGTTTTCTGGGGAAGGGCTTCGATCCGTTCGTGTTGAACGCAGACCCGGCCGATCCCAACTTCAAAGTGCCGGACATGCTTCCACCGGATTACATTTCCGCGGTGAGGGTGGACAGGCGGCGCAGCTGGCGGCAGGAAGTGGACAAGTCGGTGGCGTACTTTGAGGAGACCAACCAGGACTCGAAGCTGATGGATGCCACGTTCAGCCAGGCGTATACCCTGATGACTTCGACCAAGGCGCGGGAGGCTTTCGAATTGTCGCAGGAGCCGGAAGAGGTGCGAAAGCGCTACGGCATGAATCGTTTCGGCCAGGGCTGCCTGCTGGCGCGGAGACTGGTGGAACGAGGCGTCCGGTTTGTCACCCTCAACATGTTCGAGACCGTATTCAACGACATCACCTGGGACATCCACGGGTCAGCTCCGTTCAGCCCCATCAGTTGCTACAGCGAGCTGGTTGGCCCCATGTTCGACAACGCGTACAGCTCGCTGCTCGAGGATCTGAGCCAGATGGGACTACTGGACAGCACCCTGGTGCTGGCGACGGGTGAATTCGGACGCACGCCGCGCATCAACCCGGCCGGAGGCCGCGATCACTGGCCGCAGTGCTGGACGGTGGTGCTCGCCGGGGGCGGCATCAAGGGAGGGCAGATCGTGGGCGCGTCCGACGCCATCGGCGCGGCCCCGCAGGACAAGCCTGTGATGCCGGCGCATCTTGCGGCGACGGTATACAAGTGCCTCGGGGTGCCCATTGAAACAGAATTGAAGACTCCGCAAGGACGGGTGGTGCGTCTTGTGGATCACGGGTTTGACCCGATAGACGAGTTGCTGGCTTAGAGATTGCGGGGAGAAGCGATGGAGCTTCGTAGACTTCTACTGCTCGCGGTGTTGACCGGTGGATGCGCGGTTCCCGTTGCGATAGTGGCGGTGGCCAGGGGGCAGGCGCCGCCGAAAACAAGTGACACTCCTTACCACCAGTCGGACATGTCGAAGCCGCAGGGGAGCCCTTCGCAAAGCAGCAAAGAGAAGCAGCCTGCGGTGTCAACGCCGCACAAGCCGTCGCTGCTTGGTCTTGGCAAGATTTCAATCCTTCCTTCATCGGTTTCGATCACCGGCCCCCACTACGGGCAACGGGTTGTCGTGGAGGGGATATTCGCGGATGGGCACCAGGAAGACCTGACTTCGCAGGCAGTCGTGGCGATTTCGAATCCCGAAGTGGCGAAGCTGGATGCGGACCAGGTTGCGCGCCCTACGGGCGATGGCGAGACGACGATCACCGCGACCGTGCAGGGCCGTCGCGCGAGTGCGCCGCTGACGGTGAAGGACTACGCGACGGCGAACACCTGGAGCTTTCGCAACGATGTGCTGCCGGTGATGACGAAGGTTGGTTGTAACTCCGGGCCCTGCCACGGGGCCGCGGCAGGGAAGAACGGCTTCAAGCTTTCGCTTCGGGGCTATGACCCGGTTACCGACTACTTCACGCTCACCCACCAGGCTCTTGCCAGGCGTACGGACCGGCTTGAACCGGCGAAGAGCCTGATCCTGCTGAAGCCGACGCTCGCCATTTCGCACGGCGGCGGACGGCGCTTCGATGTGGGCTCGCCGGAATACAAAATCCTTTCCGGATGGCTCGCCCAGGGCATGCCGGCTCCGGAAGATTCAGATGCCGTGGTCAAGGAGATCCAGGTGCTTCCGAGGGAAGCCTCGCTGGTTCGCGGCGCCGAGCAGCAGTTGATCGTGACCGCGGTGTTTTCGGATGGGCGCACGGCTGACGTTACGCGGTGGGCGAAATATGACAGCGGCGACGAGGGCGTCGCCAGCGTCGACAACCTTGGACACGTGACGATGCATGGCTACGGCGAGGCGCCGGTGACGGTGTGGTATCAGAGCCATGTCACTTTCTCGCGCCTGCGCATCCCGTTTCCGTACAAGGTGGAGGATGCGGTGTTCCGGAAGGCTCCGCGGAATAACTACATCGACGACGCCATCCTCGATCACTTGCGGGCGCTGCACATTCCGCCTTCGCCGCAGGCAGGCGACGCGGAGTTTATTCGCCGGGCTTATCTCGACGCGGCGGGGATTCTGCCCAGCACGTCCGACGTGGATCGCTTTCTGAAAGATCCTTCGCCGGAAAAGCGCAACCGGCTGATC
>DASXGD010000517.1:0-8132 GCA_036489245.1 Occallatibacter sp.
TCACCAGCAGCACGCTGATAAGGCGTGTAAGGTTGCGTACCGACAGCCATGACGGTCGCGCGATCACCGCGATGTCGTCGTAGGAACGCATCATCAGGTCGAATGGCACATTGGCGTCGAAGGGGTTTGCGTCCTCCAGGACGCACACCCCTGTCACGTGAACAGTCGATCCGATGGGAACCTGTTTCATCGGCGGCAGCGAAGGCGGCGCCAGCGAACTGTAAGTCGCCGCCGGGTGCCGGACGATTGCCGAGAACAGGTGGCCATCGGCGAGCAAGACGTATTGATCCTGGGCGGCCTCACGTACCGCAACCACTACCTTGCCTTGGATCGAAACCAGGTCGAACAGATGGTGGCTCTGGGTGAGTTCGCTCCAGTCCGATTCGTGAGGAGATACCGGGTCCTGAACGCCGGTGTCCTGCACCGTGGCCTGGGTGAGAGTCAGGAAGCCGTCGTGGACGTCAGGGATTCCGGTAGCGTCCGCCACATCCCCAAGGCGCAGATCGTGGCGGCCTTCAGTCATGATCCACAGGCTTTTGGAACCGTTTTGCAGCACCACCGCGGAGCCGGGTTGATAATAGGTGATCGTCCCCTGCACCCGTACGCGCGGCGTGCGGGTGATCACGTGATAGTCGTTCAGAATCTGATCCATCGGCGTGACCGGAAGCGACCACGGACTTGACTGGGCATGTTTTATCGTCCGTATGTTTGCCAGCGACGGGATGTGAAGCAGAACCCCGGTCTGTTGCATTTTGCCGTCGAACCTGCCCGATGCCACGCCCGTAACCTCGACTTCGGCGTCGAGCAGACCCTTCAGCGCCTCGGCATCGTTGCTGTCCAGTGTGGCCTCGATCGGTCCTCCGTCGGCCAGCATCTGCAACCGCGAATTGCGCCGCGAGAGGTTGCTCACATCCGCGGTGCGAATCAGGGCCCGCACTGTTACCAGCCTGCAGTCGTAGCGCGCCTGCATCAGGTCTTTGAAGTCCGCGTTGACGGTCCTGGGCATTTCTCCATGGCCAAGCCGTTCGATGCTGCTGTCCCCGATAATCGGTCGAAAGCTATCGGCGGTCGTTCCGCGCACGCGAATACGATCGCCAGGCATAAGTTTGAGGCCGGTGGTGGCGCGGATGTAGATCGCGGCGTCGCCATCCTGGACGAAAAGCGTCCGCTCATAATCACGGTAATACGTGACGGTCGCCTCAAACTCCACCGGCAGGTGCCGGCTTGCCTCGGCGTTGGTGAGTTGGTGGATTGCGGCCAGCGTGGTGAGCGTTCCCGGTTCCGCCCCTGCAACCGCAGCGACACAAACAAGAACGATTACCACTGCTGAGCTCAGCTTCTTCATCGAACGATCAACCGGTTCTGGTGTCCTGAGTCGGACCCGTGTTCCTTTTATCGGCACAATGCAAAACAAAATCACTCGGGTCCGGAACATGAACGGTTCCGAAAATCCCGAAATGAGGAGCACAGTGTCTTAAAGGTGTTCAGTGCGTACCATGATACGCGTCGGCGGATGCCAGTTACACTCACCAATTGGTGTGATCAAGCCGCCGGTTCGGATTCTCGGCGGCGGCCGATGCCGGGGCGGCGCGACTTCGTTCCGCTTCTTTACAATGCTTGGGGCGCGTGAGGGACCTGCTACGCCTCACCCCCGGGTTTGGTTATGAGAAAAATCGATCGAGTACCCACCCCCGCCGCCGGGTCGCTGCACAGCGGCACGCAGGCGCTTCCACCCCGCCGCATCCGCGTCATCGGGGTACCCCTGGATATGGGCGCCAGCCGCCGCGGCGTGGATATGGGCCCTTCCGCGATGCGGGTCGCTGGCCTCGAGGCCCGTCTCGAGGCCCTCGGCCACCGGGTAACCGACGCAGGCAATATCCGCGTGGAGGTCGCCGAAACTCTGACCTCGGGCAGTGACCGGGCCCGCTACCTGAAGCCCATTGCGGAAATCTGCAGCCGCACCGGCGATGCCGTCCTCAAGACTCTCGAAGAGGGCATGACGCCGCTGCTGCTGGGCGGCGACCACTCCCTGGCCGCTGGATCCATCTCCGGAGTGGCGGAGTTTTATCGCCGCCGGGAACAGAAGATCGGTGTTCTTTGGATCGACGCCCACTCCGACATCAACACGCCGGAAAGCTCGCCCTCCGGCAATGTGCACGGCATGCCCCTGGCGGCGCTGCTCGGCCTGGGGCCCGAAGAACTCGGCAACCTCTACGGCTATGCGCCCAAGATCAGCCCTGAAAACACGGTCCTGATCGGGGTCCGCGACATCGATGCCGCGGAACGCGAGAATATCCGGCGCGCCGGCATGGCCGAGGTCTATACCATGCGCGACATCGATGAGCGGGGCATGCGCGCGGTCATGGAAGAAGCGCTGCGCGCCGCCGGCCGCGGAACCGCAGGCTATCACGTCTCGCTCGACATGGATTGGATCGATCCCGAAGATGCCCCGGGCGTGGGTACCCCGGTGCGCGGCGGCGCCACCTACCGCGAAGCCCACCTGGCCATGGAGATCCTCGCCGACCATGGCCGTCTGCTCAGCTTTGAGATCGTCGAGGTCAACCCGGTGATCGACGAGCATAACCGCACCGCCGACCTCGCCGTCGAATTGGCCTGCTCGGCCTTCGGAAAGAAGATTCTTTGATCTCACCCAACGGGGGATCGCAACCCGTCGCCGGTCTTACGGCTCGGTTGGCTTCCACAATCCCACGACATTGCCCTCCGGGTCCGCGAACCACGCAAACGTCCCGCTGGGAATCGCCACCGGCGGCACGATCGTTTTTCCGCCCAGTCCTTCGATCTGGGCCAGCATCTGGGCCACATCATCGGTCTGCACGTAAAAATGCGTGAACTGATGCGGCTCATGGCCCAGGGCGGCGATGTGGCCCTGGATGCCCTCGCCTGCGCCTGTGTCGATCATGCCCATTGGACCGGCGTCGATGGCCCAGCCAAACGCGCTCGCATAGAAGGCGCTGGTGGCGGCCTTGTCCTTGCAGCCGATTTCGAAGTGAACCACGGGATGATTCATCGTTCCCCCGAGTGCTTGTGAAAGTAGAGCCCAGCGTAGCTTCGAATGGTTCATTTGTCCAGGCATGCCGACTGCGCACCGCCATGGGATGGTGAAATAGAAGCATGGCCAGGAAGCTTCGCGTAGGTGTTCTCTTCGGCGGGCGCAGCGGCGAGCACGAAGTCTCGCTCTTGTCCGCGGCTTCGATCCTCAAGGCGATCGATCGCAGGAAATTCGACGTGGTCCCCATCGGCATCACCAAGGAGGGCCGCTGGCTGGCGGCCGCCCAGGCTCACGGCCTGCTCGAGGGCGACAACAGCGCCGTTGCCCGGCGTCTGCGCGCCGGCGATCCCGAGGCCACCCCCGGCGCCAGGCTTCTCCACGAAGGCATCCCGACGCTGTTTTCGCCGGAACCGGCTGAAGGCGCCCTGGTGGTCAACCGGAAGCAAGGCGGCCAGTCCTCTCTCGACGTGGTTTTTCCCGTGCTCCATGGAACGTTCGGCGAGGACGGCACCATCCAGGGCCTGTTCGAACTGGCCGGGATCGCTTACGTCGGCTCCGGGGTGCTCGGCTCATCGGCAGGCATGGACAAGGACGTGATGAAACGCCTCTTTGCCCAGGCCGGACTGCCCATTGTGAAGCATGTGACCCTGCTTCGCACCGACTGGGAAAAGTCTCCCCGCAAGGCTGTCGCCCAGGTCGAAGCCGCGCTCAAATATCCGGTGTTCGTGAAACCCGCCAACCTCGGCTCGTCGGTCGGCATAAGCAAGGCCCACGACCGCAGCGAACTGGGGCCCGCGCTCGATCTGGCCGCCAGGTATGACCGCAAGCTGATCGTCGAGCAGGGAGTCGGAGGCAGCAAAAGCAAGGCCCGCGAACTCGAGGTGGCGGTGCTCGGCAACGACGATCCCAAGGCCAGCGTGGTCGGCGAGATCATTCCCGGCAAGGAGTTCTACGACTACGAAGCCAAGTATCTTTCCGAAGGCTCTGTGCCTGTCATTCCTGCCCGATTAAGCCGGGCCGAATCAAAGCGGATTCGCGACATGGCGGTCGCCGCCTTTCGCGCCTGCGATCTGGCCGGCCTGGCCCGCGTCGACTTCCTCATGGAACCCGACGGCAAGCGCCGCATCTATCTCAACGAGGTCAACACGCTCCCCGGTTTCACCCAGATCAGCATGTACCCCAAGCTGTGGGAAGCGACCGGCATCCCCTACAAGGACCTCATCACGCGCCTCATCGAGCTGGCTCTCGAGCGGCAAAGCGAAAAAAACCGTACAACCTACAGCCGGCAAGAGTGAGAAGCGGGGGACAGGGAACTACCGGCTTTCTTCCGGTGTCTAACTGAGCAGGGGAAGAAGATGCGGCTACGTGTGCCATCGCCGATCCTCGTGTTGCCTCGTTTTTTCTATTCCCTGTTCCCTATTCCCTGAACTCTGTTTCCTCTCGGCGCAGTATCCTATCCACTGAGGACCCAGACCCATGACCCTGCTGGATGCACCGAAATTCGACGCAGTCCGCGACCGCCGCCAGCGTGAAGTGCTGTGGATCTGTGTGGGCACACTGGTGGTCCTTTTCGTGGGTTCCTGGTTCCTGGCCGGCCGTCCCGTGGATTGGCCGTGGAACTGGTACACCCACTTCCGGGGCCACTCCGCCATCAACACCTTTTTGAAGGACGTGGAGCGCGACGACCTGAATGCCGCCTACGGGGTCTGGAACCACGATCCCGACTGGCAGAAGCACCCCGAGAAATTGGGCGCCTATGACTTCAACCGCTTCCAGCAGGACTGGAGTCCGAATAGCTCGCAGAATGAGTATGGGGCCGTCAAGAGCCACAAGATCGTCGCCGCGCGCATGGCCGGCAACGTGTTGCTGGTAGGGATTCGCATCAACGATCTCAAGAGCAAGGCTCTCTTTCTCAACTACGATCCCGTAACGAAACGGCTCGGATTCTCGCCGGTCGAACTGTACCTGGGGCCCTAACTTTTGCTGAAAGGCTCACCGCACGCATCTCTCGTGTCCCGTCCCCTAAATTAGTTACACAAGTGAGATTGTCATCCTGAGCGGAGGTCGCCGCAGCGACCGAAGTCGAAGGACCTGCGGTTCGGGGAGCCTGATTCGGGCCTATTTAAACCGTTTCCAGTTCCGTCAGCGTCTTCTCCAGGCTCGCCGGGTCTTCGACATTCAAGGCTTTTTGCGCCGGATCGATCTGCTTCATCAGTCCGGTGAGTACCTTGCCGGGTCCGGCCTCGACAAAGACCTGGGCCCCGGCCCCCGCCAGCGCCTGCACGCAATCCACCCACCGCACCGTGCCGGTCACCTGGCGAATGAGCGCCTCCCGGGCGCCATCGGCCGTGGTTACCAATCCTCCCGTGGCGTTGGCGGCCACGGGAATCCCCGGGTCCGCCAGCGTGAGCCTCGCCAGCACCCGTGAAACTTCCTCCTGCGCCGGCTGCATCATCCCG
Organism: Occallatibacter sp.; assembly: GCA_036489245.1. Classification (GTDB taxonomy): domain Bacteria; phylum Acidobacteriota; class Terriglobia; order Terriglobales; family Acidobacteriaceae; genus Telmatobacter. The sequence goes on from DASXGD010000517.1 coordinate 5,470, forward strand.
CAGTGGAAGGGTGCGCTCACTGGAAGCATCACAGCCCGGCGCGCCCCCTTGGCCTTGGCCAGTGCCGCGGCTCTCTCGACAGCCGCCGCAGCGCCCGAAATGACCGTCTGCCCCGGCGAATTCAGGTTGGCAGCCGTCACCGTGAGCCCTGTCTCTGCCGCCGCTTCCGCACAGGCCGCGGCCACCTGGAGAGCATCGAGCTGCAGGATCGCCGCCATGGCCCCCTGGCCTGCCGGAACCGCCTCTTGCATCGCCCGCCCGCGCGCCTTCACCGACCGAACCGCATCGGCAAAGCTCAGTGTTCCCGCCGCCACGTGCGCCGACCACTCCCCCAGCGAATGTCCCGCGGCCATGGCCGGTTCGACCCCGTGCCCGGCCAGAACGCGCGAGACAGCCACGCTTACCGTCAAGATGGCCGGCTGGGTGTTTTCCGTCAGACGCAACTCATCTTCCGGACCCTCAAAGCACAGCTTTGAGATCGCGAGTCCCAACGCCTCGTCGGCCTCCGCAAACGTATCGGCAGCTGCTGGATAGCGTTCAGCGAGTGAGCGTCCCATACCCACGGTCTGCGAACCCTGGCCGGGAAAAAGAAAGGCAATCTTGGTGTTCATTTCAGAAAGGATTGTAGCGGACCGGGCCATGAGCTTTCGGCCACCTCGTCCCCTCCCAGCGCAAAGTCGCGTTGAAGTGTATAGCCAACTTAGCTATAATAGCTAAGTTAGCTTAAAAGGAGGGCCATGATCAAGGTCACTTCGGCAGACGCACAAAACCGCTTTGGGCAATTGCTCGACACCGCGCAACGCGAGCCTGTTGCCATTACCCGCCATGGCCGCCCCACTGCTTTCATCGTTTCACCGCACGAGATGGAGGAGCTGCTGGATGCACGTCGCAAGCGCAGCAAAGCGGTTGCCGAACTGGAGGCGTGGAGCGCCCAGGTGCGAAAGACGCCTGAAGCCGCGGCGCTCACTGACGAAGACGTGAACCGGCTGGTTCATGAAGGTCGATGATTCGCCGGGTCGTCCTGGACACGAGTACCCTTGTCAGCGCCGCCATCCGCATTGGCTCCACGCCTCACCGAGCTCTTCTGCACGCCTTTGCCACATCGGAAGTCTGCGCCAGCGTCGAAACACTTGAGGAGTTGGGGCGTGTTCTCGACCGTCCCACATGGGATGCATACGCCGACGCGGCATCGCGTCGCGAATTTGTTGCGCTGTACCGACGCAACGTTCGTCTCTTCCTCGTTCAGGAATCCGATCGATTGGGTATCGAACCACGATGTCGAGATCCAAGGGACGATCAGTTTCTGGCCCTCGTCGCTGTCGCCGAGGCCCACTTCCTCGTCAGCAGCGATCACGATCTCCTAGTGATGCATCCCTGGCGAGGAGTCCCGATCCTGACCCCAGCCGGTTTTCTGTCCAGCCCCGATCAACCTTGACTTCAAAACGATCCGGCAACTGCGGGCTTGTGTTCGAGTCTAGTTCCAGCGGCTTTTGTCGTTGGGATCGTCGTCGATCTGGCGGCCCCGGCCATCGAATTTGACCGTGCGCCCCTGCTTGCGCATGTACACCTCGAATTTGCGGCCGGCGCGGCGGCGCTTCCAGCGGTAGTACTGATTGCGCAACCCGTACCAGCTTTCGCTGACCGCGAACGAAACTCCGCGCCGCGGCGCCATCCGGATGTAGATGAGCCCGGCGAGCGCGCCGCCCAGCTGCGCAAAGGCATACATCTTGCTCTGTCCGAACAGCATGGCGAACGTGATGAGGGCATAGATGGCGGCCATGTAGCGGGCCTTGATGCCGATCGCGAAAAAGAGCAGAAACTGGGTATCGCCGTACAGCACGCCAATCGCGATCAGCAGTCCGAAGATGCCGCCCATGCACCCGAACAGCGAGGACTGCTCGACCGGGTAGCCCATCCGGTCGGCGACAACATAGATCGCCACTGCGGCCAGCGCCGTGCCCAGCACCGAAACCCCGTAGAGGCTGGTCACCCAGCTGTCGCTCCGCGCTGTCTCGAGAAAGCTGGCAAGAAACCACAGCGACAGGAGCTCAAACAGGGTCCCGACGAGAGAAGGATGGATGAAGCTGTAGGTGAAGGGCTGCCATAGCTCGCCGCGCAAAAAGAGACTCGGGGTGAGTTCCATGTGGGCCGCGAATGTTCCGGCCGTCGACCGGAACGCCAGGTTGGCGACTAACAGGACGAAAAATGCCCCCAGGTTCACCAGGACCAGGCGCCGCGTGGCGCCGTTGAAGTCGGGGAAAGCAAAAGGCATTGGCCCAATGCGTGCCATAAGTGTTCTAAGGGTAAATCGAGAAGCATGTGCGTGTCATTGATGTGCATGGCTTCCCAGCGCGCTACGGCACGACCACCAGGCCCCGATGGCCGGATGCATCCACAGCCCGGACACCAAAGATCACGTTGTCCTTGGATATCGGCAGCGTCACTGTGATCGCCCCGTTGGCCGCCTGCGACGTAATTTCCTGCGCATACTCCCAGTCCGGCGCCGCTGTCTCGCGCCATAGAACTTCGTAGTGCGACACGGCCCCTGGAGCGGGTTCCTAGTGCAGAGTCGTGCCGTTTTCGAGCTTCTCGGTATCGATCCCGACCTTCGACGGCTCGCCGGCTGCAGCGCCCAGATTGGCGAGTACCGCGGCGTTGAGCCG